>NZ_QTZO01000016.1 GCF_004025585.1 Pseudodesulfovibrio sp. S3 | reverse complement strand
GCCACCCCGAATCGATCAGCTTCTTGCCGCCGATCACCGGGCGGCCAAAATCCAAAGCCGCATTTTTTTGGTTCTTTTTTGGGGCGGCTCAGCCAAAAAAGAACCCCGCCGGGAGGGCAGAAAAAAAACATGGAGGAGCGATGAGCGACGGCTCTTCTTCAAACTTGCTGAAAGGGGAATACACACACATTGGCACAGAAGGGCATGGAATGCCTTTGGTGCGGCACGCACCAAACAATGCCTCCCGCGCCAAAGCCGCGCATCCCAAACAAAAAGCCGCCCCTTGGGCGGCCTTCCATATCTCTTTCCATCTCACATAAAGAAAAATTACTGCATCAACCCCTGAACCCGTTCCTGGATAAACCGGATAATCTCCTGCACCTGAGCTTCGGAAGCAGACTTCACCGTCCCGACCTTCTCGTCGATAAACGACGCATCCAACCCGCTCATCATACCTATGGAGAAGGAGTCCACTTCGTCGTCGTCCGGTACCAGCCCGCAGCCGCCGACCGCGCCGACAAGCTCGCCGTCCACCATCACAGGCACGCTGACCCGCAACATGCCCCCGTCGCAGAACTCGGCAAACGGTTCGCCCTTTTTCATGAGCTGGCCGAACATCTGCCCTGCCGGAGCGCAAATGGCACCGAACCCCTTGTCGTCCTCACGGATGGCCCTGCACAGGTCGTTGCCCCAGGTGTTTCCGGCAAGCCGCTTTCCGTCCGCATCCATGATGTCGGCATTCAATCCGTAGGTGTCGTGCAGTTCCTGCCGCAGGGCAATCAGGTCGTGTTCGGAAATCAAATCTGTCAGGTCCATTGGTGCTCTTTCCTCGTATTCTTGGAGTAGATCTTGATCAAACGAAGTTGGAATTAACTCCATTCCGCCCGATGCGCAAGCCTTGGGCGCGAACGCTTCTTTGCACGATTTTGGTTTCCCCTCCCCGCAAAACCCGCTAAAACCATGAGCGGAGACACACCATGGAAAACAATTTCGGAACCAAACTGCGCGGCATGACCTTCGGCGTGCCGTGGAATATCGCCCTGCTCACTTTCGGCTCGTTCCTGATCGCCTTTTCGGTCAAGGCCATCGCCGTGCCGCAGGGATTGCTGACCGGCGGCATTTCCGGCATCGCCCTGCTCTGCTATTATGCCTTCGGCGGTCTGACCACCGGCCAATGGTACCTGCTGCTCAACCTGCCGGTGTTCGTGCTCGGTTGGGTGTTCGTCAGCAAACGATTCTTCTTCTATTCCCTCTACGGCATGTTCGCCACTTCCCTCTTCATAGACCTGATCCCCTGGACCCTGCACATGCAGGACATCTGGCTGGCCGTGATCACGGGCGGCGGGGTGATGGGGGCGGGCGTGGGCGTGGTGCTCCGGTCCCTGGGCTCCTCGGGCGGCTCGGATATCCTGGCCGTGATCTGCAAGGAAAAATTCAACATGTCCATGGGGTCGTTTGAATTCTGGTTCAATTCCCTCGGTTTCCTGGCCGGATTCCTTTACCTGGACATGCATATCGTCCTTTATTCCATTGCCATGACCTTTGTCATTGCACTGGGCATCGAATACGTGCTCGGCATGTTCTCCGAACGCAAGATGGTCATGATCATCTCGGACCACCATGCCGCCATCAACGCGGCCATCCTAACCGACCTCGACCGGGGGGTGACCATCCTCGAAGGGACCGGCGGCTATACCGGCGATCCGAAAAAAGTCGTGCTGACCATGATCGCGTCCATGCAGCTCAAGGAACTGGAAGAACTTGTCTACACCATCGACCCGGAGGCGTTCTTCATCATGGGCTCGGGCTTCCACGTCCAGGGCCAGGGATTTTCATCAAGGAAGGTGTACTAGATGTTTTCGGCCACAAAAAAGGAAACACCCCCGCCCCGGACCATCGGGTTGATCACGGATTTCGGCCTGACCGACCCCTACGTGGGCCAGATCAAGGCCGTGCTGGCCAAGAAAGCGCCCCACTGCACCGTGGTGGACATCTCCCACGACGTGGAACCCTTCAACACGGCCCAAGCCGGTTTCTTCCTGGCCGCCAGTTACGAGCACTTCCCGGAAGACGCGGTCATCCTGGCCGTGGTGGACCCCGGCGTGGGCACCAACCGCAAGATCATCTGCCTGGAAATCGGGAACCGGCTGCTGGTGGCCCCGGACAACGGGTTGCTCTCCCTGGCCTTGAAATTCTCCTGGACCGACGTACGCGCCTTTGATCTGTCCAGGGCCGTGGACGCCCCCAAAAAGGTCTCGCACACCTTTCACGGCCGGGACGTGTTCGCCCCCCTGGTAGCCTGGCTCGCCCTGGGCGGCCGCCCCCAAGATCTGGGCGATGAAATGGACCCCGCCGACCTGGTCTCCCGCACCTGGTCCAACGCGTCCATCTCCACGGGCAAGGCGCAGGGACACGTCCTGCACATCGACAGGTTCGGCAACTGCGTGCTCAACATTGAGGCGGGCAGCCTCGGCACCCCCGCAAACCTGCGCATGATCTCTCCGGCGGGGGGCCGACTGGCCTACGTCACCACATACGCGGAAATGCCCGAAGGCGAACCCGGACTGCTGGAGGGAAGCCAGGGTTTTCTCGAACTTGCGGTTAACCAACGGTCCGCAGCCAAACGATTCGGCCTGTCCATGGGCGACCCCATCGAACTGGCCTGGGAGGAATGATCCATGCTCCGCGATTTTCTCGACACCCTCGGCTTCCTGACCCGGCTGGCGCCGGCCCGGGTCATCAGCAAGGAAGCCATGAACCGTTGCATGCGGTACATGCCCCTGGTGGGCGCGCTGATCGGCGCGGTCGTGGTCCTGCCCTTCGGGCTGGGCCTGTTCGCCGACGCCCCCTGGGTCCAGGCATGGCTCATGGTCGCGATCAGCATTTTCATCACGCGAGGCCTGCACATGGACGGCCTGTCCGACGTCTGCGACGCGGTCACCACCCACACGGACCCGGAGCGGTTCTGGCAGGTCATCAAGGACAGCCGGTCCGGCGCGTTCGGCGTCCTGGGATTGATCATGGCCCTGACCGGACAGATCATTCTCTTCCATGAAATGGCCGACCAAAAGGCCTTCACCGCCATTGCCTGGGCCTTCATCCTGGGCAGGGCCGCCGCGGTCTGGCTCGGCTACCACGTCCGCCACCTGACACGGCCCGGACTGGGCAAGCTCTACATCGACGGCGCCTCCCTGGGCGTGGCCCTGGCCTCCACCCTGTTTACCTTCGTGGCCGGGTTGTTCATGGCGGGCGTCTTCCCCACCATCGCGGCCACGGCCATTGTCACCCTGACGCTGCTCGCCCTCTACCGGCTGGCCGCCAAGGTGCAGGGCGCCAACGGCGACTTCCTCGGCTGCGCCATCATCCTCGGGGAACTGGCCGCAGGTCTGGGATACGTCCTGTTTCAATAACGGAAGAGGTGCTTCTCACCCCTTGCATTGTAAGGATTGCCTTCGCGAACATGACAAAACAGATCACCGTTGCGCTGGTTGATGCGTTCACGACCATTCCGGGCAAGGGCAACAGGGCCGGAGTGGTGCTTGATGCCACAGGACTGTCCGCCGCCGAGATGCAGGCCATCGCCAAACTCGTCAATGTCTCGGAAACCGCGTTCATGATCCCCGCCCCGGAAAGCGAAGACCATGAACTGCATGTCCGGTATTTCACCCCGGCCACGGAAGTACCCATTTGCGGACACGCGACCATCGGAGCTCACTATGCCCGCGCCGTGTCCCTGGGACTGGGCGAAACCACGGTCGTCGCCAGAATAGGCACAGGCACACTGCCGGTGGACATCACCTCCGAAGACGGACGGCTGAAGATCGTCATGACCCAGGGCGACGTCATCTTCACGCCCCCCTACGACCAAGAAACCTCGGGCCGCATCCTGTCCGCCCTGGGCCTGTCCCCATTGGACACCGTGCCCGGCCTCCCGTTGCAGGAGGTGTCCACCGGGCATTCCAAGGTGATGGTCCCCATCGATTCGGTCGAAAAGCTGGACACCCTTTCCCCGGACATGACCGCCCTTGCCGCCATGAGCCAGGCTGTCGGCTGCAATGGTTTTTTCGTGTTCACCCTCAACAGCGAATTTGATTCCTGCCTGACCAGCGGCAGGATGTTCGCCCCGGCCATAGGCATCGACGAAGACCCCGTGACCGGCAACGGCAACGGCCCGTGCGGTGCGTATCTGGCAAGGTACGGACTGCTGCCGAATGGGCCGAAAACGGTCTACCGGGGCAGGCAGGGCGTCGCCATGGGCAAAGAGGGCGAGATGGAGATCACGGTGCACAGCGACCAGGGCCGACCGGTCAGGATTCAGGTGGCCGGGACCGCGGTGGAAGCGGGAACCATGAATATCGAGACGTATTCGGGGGAAAGCCACGAAGTCATTGCGCGGGAAGTTGAGACCGAATGACGCCCCCCCTTTCCCGGCCTGCTCCGGCTATGCCGTCACGACGACAATTTTCCCCATAAAAAAACAACCTCATGCACAACGCCACGGATGTGGCCACCTGCTGCCTCCGCTCTCTGCCTTGCGCTGAAATCAATATTTATATTTCTTAATGTTCCGCATCCGAATACTGGTCCGAGCCTTGCTGCAAACCGCCATTGAGTTGCCATGGGCAAATTTTGCCCCCTTATCAACCTCCAACACAAGGAGATCAGCATGAGCATCTCAGCATTGGGTGGTTCGGACATGTCCGTGGGATTGGCCGAAATGATGCAGGCGGCCAGGAAGAGTTCCCAACCAAGCTCGGACGACATTGCGCAGTCCATTGTCGAACAGGACGACGCCGATGGCGACGGGCTGTTGAGCCTTGAGGAAACGCCCCTGGACCAAGACCGGTTCAACAAAATCGATGCCGACGGCGACGGGTTCATTTCGGCAGAGGAACTGAGCGCCGACGCCAAACAGAACATGGCCGCCGCCAACATGCCCCCGCGGGGCGGCGGGGCCGGTGCATCGTCCGGTTCAGAGTCAAGCGAAAGCGAGGAAGAAGAGTACGACACGTACGACCTGAACGAAGACGGCGTGGTCACGCTGGACGAACTGCTCCAGGCGTTCAAGCAAGGCGACCAAAGCCTGAATTCCCTGTTCGAAAGCCTGGACAGCGGCACAGCCACAGCCACGACTCAACGCCTTGCCATGGAAGCATACCAGGCGCAGTCAGCAGGCGAGTAGCGGATTCGAGCACTCCGCGCCCAAACAGGGGTATGCTCAACGCCGAAGCGAATCCCGACCCTGCCACGGCCGGTCGGGATCGACGGCAACCGAGGGCTGACGGCATCTCTCTCAGGGACGAGAGGGATGCATACCCCATGTTTCCGGGAACCCGGCACCCTTTTCTCCCCCTTGGCAAGAGTCCTTCGAGCCTATAGGATCAGGCCATCAAACAGCCCCTGAGGAGGATTCATGCAATTTCGTCTTTTGCTCGTCCTGACGGCCCTGTGCCTCGTGCTTCCCGGCTGCGCGCCGAAAATCAACATGTTCGGTTCACAGGCCACGGAACCGCTCAAGGAGTTCGTGGTCGAAGGGGACGGCGACGGCAAGCTCGCCCTGATTCATCTCCGGGGATTCCTGACCGCCGAACCCAGCCAGGGCTTTTTGCGGTCCCGGCCAAGCCAGGTTCAGGAGCTGGTCAACGCACTGAAGCTTGCCGAAAAGGATGATGCCGTACAGGGCGTGGTCATCGCCATTGATTCCCCCGGCGGCACCACCACGGCCTCGGACATCCTCTATCACGAGATTACCGGATTCAAGGACCGCAGCGGCAAGAAGGTCGTGGCCGCCATGTTCGACGTGGCCGCATCCGGGGGCTATTACGCGGCCCTGCCCGCAGACTGGATCCTGGCCCACCCCACCACCATCACCGGGTCCGTAGGCGTGGTCTTCATGCGGCCCAAGTTGAACGGTCTCATGGACAAGGTCGGCGTGGACGTGGAGATATCCAAATCCGGCGTGGACAAAGACATGGGCTCGCCGTTTCGGCCAACCACCCCCGAAGAGGAGGCCCTCTTCCAGGCCATCATCGACGATTTCGCGGCCCGCTTCCACTCCCTGGTGGCCAAACACCGGAACCTGAGTCCGGCCGACATGGACACCGTCAAGACCGCCCGCGTGTTCACCGCGAACCAGGCCAAGGCCATCGGCCTGATAGATCAGGTCGGCTACGTGCAGGACGCCTTTGCCAAGGCCCGGTCCCTGTCCGGCCTGCCCACGGACTGCAAGGTTATCACGTATCGACGGGACATCTACCCCAACGACAATCCATACAACACCATGGATTCGGCCAACCCGGCGAAGTTGAACATGCTCGGCGTGGACGCCAGCTACCTGCTGCCGCCAAGGGCGGGGTTCTACTATGTCTGGCCCAATAGCGTGACGCAGTAGCATGGTCGAAACCGAGGCGATTCGGGACACCGGTCTCCCCATGCACGATTTTGCAGGCAGAAACCCAGCGCCGCAACCATAAGGCACCGACACCCTTCCCCTCCGTATTGCGCGGGAAATGGGTTTGCCGTAGTGTGTCGTTCCACTGATTATCAAGGAGATGAATATGCAACTGATCTCACCCCAGATAGCCGGGTATATGAAACGGTCCTCCTGGATCCGCAAAATGTTCGAAGAGGGCATCGCTCTCAAAAAGCAGTTCGGAGAAGACGCGGTCTGCGACTTCAGCCTGGGCAATCCCGACCTGCCGCCGCCCGCCACCATCAAGGCGGCCCTGATAGACATTGCCGAGCAGGCGGACAAGCCCTTCTTCATGGGGTACATGCCCAACTTCGGGTACCCGGACGTGCGCGAAAAACTGGCTGCGGAAGTCAGCAAAGAGCAGGGCGTGGACGTGCCTGCGGACTCCCTGGTCATCACCTGCGGCGCGGCGGGTGCGTTGAACTCCTTTTTCCGGGCCGTGCTGGAACCGGGTGACGAGGTCATGACCCCGGCTCCGTTTTTCGTCGAATACGGCTTCTACTGTGAAAACCATTCCGCAAAACTGGTGCCGGTCCCGGCCAAGCCCCTGACATTTGAACTGGATCTGGAAGCCATGGACAAGGCGATCACGGACAGGACGCGCGTGGTTTTGATCAACTCGCCCAACAACCCCACGGGCGCGATCTATACCCGCGAAGCCCTGGAAGGATTGGCCGCGCTTCTCCACAAACACAACCAGAAGCGCGAGCGGCCCATCTTCATCCTGGCCGACGAGCCATACCGCTTCCTGGCCTTTGACGGCGTGGAAGTGCCGAGCCTGCTCGACATCTACCCCTACACCGTGGTCTGCTCTTCATTTTCCAAAAACCTTTCCATGGCAGGCGAGCGCATCGGCTACGCGCTCATCAACCCGGCCATGGAGGACAAGGCCACCCTTGTGGGCGGCGTCATCCTGGCCAACCGCATCCTCGGCTTCGTCAATGCCCCGGCCCTGGCCCAGAAGCTGCTGGGCAAGGCGCTCGGCAGCTCCGTGGACATCGACATCTACGATCGCCGCCGCAAGGCCATGGCCTCGGTCCTGGACAACGCGGCCTACGAATACACCATGCCCAAGGGAGCGTTCTACTTCTTCCCCAAGGCCCCCGGCGGTAACGACGTACAGTTCTGCGCTTCCCTGCAGGAGGAAAAGATCCTGGCCGTACCCGGCACCGGCTTCGGCTGCCCCGGCTACTTCCGCCTGGCCTTCTGCGTGGGCGAAAACGTCATTCTGCGCGCCAAGGAAGGTTTTGCCAGCGCCATGAACAAATACAAATAGCAACCACACCGCCACCATGAAAAAGGGCTGCCATCGGGCAGCCCTTTTTTTATTGTTTTTTCATGGCACCGGACACACCGGGTGCCCGCAAATCTCAGTAACGGTCAAAGTCCCCGTCCTCGGCATATTTCTGAGAGGAGCCCAGAGCCGCCTTCCTGGTTTGGACTGTGACATGCTTTTTCTGCTTCACCGTCTGCCCACCCCGGCCTTCTTGCCGCAGGGTGAAATAGCCCACCACCTGTTGAAGCTGGACCGCCTGGCCGGACAGTTCTTCGGAAGTCGAGGACGTCTCCTCGGAAGCCGCCGCATTCTGCTGGACCACCCGATCCAACTCCTGGGTGGCCTTGTTGATGTCGGTCGCCCCGGCGTTCTGCTCCATGGCGGAGGCCGTGATTTCCTGAATCAGTTCCGCTGTCTTCTTAATGTCGGGAACCAGCTTTTGGAGCATTTTCCCGGCCTTGTCGGCCACGGCCATACTGGAACCGGACAGGTCGCTGATCTCGCTGGCAGCGACACCGGAACGTTCGGCCAGCTTGCGCACTTCGGCGGCCACAACGGCAAAGCCTTTGCCGTGCTCTCCCGCACGGGCCGCTTCAATGGCCGCATTGAGGGCGAGCAGGTTGGTCTGCCGGGCGATATCCTCGATAATGGATATTTTTTCAGCGATGGCACTCATGGCCCCCACGGCTTCGGCCACCGCTTCGCCGCCCTCCTGGGCATCCTTGGCGGCCTGGGCGGCCAGGATCTCGGTCTCCTTGGCGTTGGAGGCGGTGTTGTCGATGCTCGAACTGATCTGCTCAATGGCGCTCGACAGCCGTTCGACGCCGCTGGCCTGCTCGGTCGCGCCCTGGGCCAGGGCCTCTGCCGTGGCAGACAGCTCCTCGGAACCGGAGGCGACATTTTCGCTGCCGGATTGAATATTCTCCACCACTTCGTGAAGATTGTTGACCATGGATTCGAACGAGTCCCTCAACCGGGACAGCTCCCCGCTGAAATGGCCGGAGAAATCAAGAGACAGATCGCCTTGACTGACTTGTTCCGACTTCTCGACAATGATGCCGAGCGGCACGGTGACCAACCTGCGGATAATGAAAAACACCAGAGCAAGAATGAGGACAAGGGACACGACCCCGGCAATGATCAACCGATTCTGCAGACTATTGGCCTCCACCAGGAAATCGGACCTCTCCGCGGTCAGGGCAACAATCCAACCGGTCTTCTGGACTTGGCCGAATGCCATGTACTTGACGACGCCCTGCCAAAGGTACTCAATGAAGCCGTTCTTTTCACGCAGGCCCGTCTGGATAAAATCGTTGCTGCTCAGGTCCTTGAAAATCAAATCGTTATTGGGATGTGCCAGAATTTTACCGGTGTCATCATACATGTAACAGTAGCCGTTCTCGCCGACCTTGATGGGAGCAAGGTAGTTGGTGAACCCGTCCGCCAGAACAGACATGCCCACATAGCCGACAGACCTGCCGTTGACCTTGATCGCCTTGGCAAAGGCGATGCGCGGTTTTTGGCTGACCGGCGAAAGAGTCAGATCAGAAATATAATAATCCTGCCCGTCGGTCATTATGGCCTTATAATAGGCGTTGGAACTGTAGTTCTTTCCGCGTCCGCCGTCGTTGGTGGTGACAACGCTGTCGCCCCTGGCGTCATGCACGAAGAGAGACTCCAGCATGGGGTCACGTTCCTTGGCTTCCTTGAGCAGGGCCGTCGCCCTCTCCCAGTCGCCACCGCTTGCTGCCTCGACCACCGAATCCGCACTGGCGGCAAGGCCGAGGAAGAGCAACCTGTCTTCCAGCCATCCGTCCAGGGTGGCGGTCACACTCCGGGCATTCTGCTCAAGGGTTTTGCCCACAACGGACAAAGTCAAATCCTTGGTCCCGAACGATACGGAAACAAGGAAAAAAACGACCAAACCGGTCATGAGCAGAGCCAGCACAATGACCAATCTCTGCCCTATTCCCACTTCACTCAATTTCATAGCACGCTCCTTTTATCTTCAGCCTGGACACTTTCATACAACTTAATGATATAAAATCCATTATTATGTGTAATCTCAGTACGCGACAGGGTATTCTTTGGATAAAAGGGCCCCCGGAATCCCGGAGTGCCGCACCCGATTCAGGCTGCCCGGACGGTAAAAAATTTTGGCCGTCGCAACCTATTTTTCAGCGGTAGTTAAAATACTTGTACTTCTCCTCCCAAAGGACCCCCGCCTCCGCATCAGCAAAACAACACCACAAAGGTCTAAAATTACTTACTTTATTATTTTATTTATTTTTTATTAAACTTTGGCACGGCAAATGCTTAAAGAAAAGCATCTTCCTTTTTTGCACCGAGAAAACAACAGGCCTCCGCAAGGAGGCCTTTCTCGTTTCTGAAGCCGTATGCCGAAAGCGCAATTAATCAATGCCGCAACAACATTCCTGTGCTAATAGCGATAATCATGCACACCGTTAAACGCCCTTGGAAGCCTCTTTTGATGGTGATTTTGGCCCTGCTGCTCCACCTTGGAACAAGCAGCAAAGCCCTGTCCGTAGATTTCATGGTGCTCACCGAATTCAACACCCAATCAGCCATGGCCCCGAACAGCAACTTTGTAGGCCGGAACCTGGAGGTTGTACGGGAAATCATGCGCCGGGTAGGGAACACGCCGACAATAGAAACCCTGCCCTGGGCCAGGGCCTACGAAATCGCCCTGCATACGCCCAACGTCGCTCTGGTTTCGACCACCCGGACGCAAGAGCGCGACCCCCTGTTCCACTGGGTGGGGCCCGTACTTCGATTGCAATGGAATTTCGTGGCCAGAAAGGATTCCGATATCATCATCAATTCCCTGGATGATGCGCGCAAGGTCGGGGCCATCGGCACCTACCTCAACGACGCGCGAGACAAGTTCCTCATGGAACAGGGATTCACCAATCTGGACAGATGCATCGACAACAAGACCAATTACCGCAAACTTGTCTACGGACGGGTGGACCTGATCGTGGGCACCAACATCAATCAGGCCGAAGCGGCCGAACTGTCCGGGGTAAGCCCTGAAGACCTGAAGGTGGTCTATACCATCAAGGAAATGGATATTTATCTGGCCATCTCCAAGGGCAGTGATCCTGAAACCGTCAAGGCCTGGCAGGCGGCGTTCAAGGCCATGAAGGAAGACGGTACATTCGTGCGCATCTTCAAACGATGGTTCCCGGACCTTGAGCCGCCCATGGACATGCGCCGACCATGAATCGAAGACCGATAGCGCAAACGAGAAAAGCCGGTCAGGGACTTTCCTGACCGGCTTTTTCATTCGTAATCAAAGATTATTTTTCGTACACGGCCCCGCGAGAGGCAGAGGTCACCAGCTTGGCGTAGCGGCGCAGGAAGGGCGACTTGATCTCCTTGACCACCGGCTTGTGGGTCTTGCGACGCTCCTCAAGCTCGGCGTCATCCACCAGCAGATTGATCTTGCGGGCCGGAATATCGATCTCGATCAAATCATTTTCCCGGATCAGGCCGCACGGGCCGCCTGCCGCGGCTTCGGGCGAAATGTGGCCGATGGCCGCGCCGCGCGTGCCGCCCGAGAACCGGCCGTCGGTGACCAGGGCCACGGACCCGCCCAGTCCCATGCCGGAGATGGCCGAAGTGGGGGTGAGCATCTCGCGCATCCCGGGACCGCCCTTGGGGCCTTCGTACAGGACCACCACCACGTCGCCCGGCTTGATCCTGTTGCCCAGGATGGCCTCGACAGCCTCCTCCTCGCTGTTGAAGACCTTGGCCGTGCCGGTATTTTTCATCATTTCCGGGGCCACGGCAGACTGTTTCACGCAACAACCCTCGGGCGCGATGTTGCCGTAGAGGATGGCGATGCCGCCCTCTTGCGAGTACGGATTGTCGATGGGCCGGACGATTTCATAATTGGTCACCTTCGCATTCAGGTCCTTCAGATTCTCGCCCAGGGTCTTGCCGGTGACGGTCATGACGTCCAGGTTGAGCAGGTCCCGCTTGACCAGTTCGGACATGACGGCGGGAATGCCTCCGGCCTCTTCGAGGTCTTCCATGAAATGGGGGCCGGCCGGGGAAAGTTTGCACAGATTCGGGGTCTTGGCGCTGACCTCGTTGAACATCTCAAGGGACAGGTTCAGCTCGGCCTCTGCGAACAGGGCGGGCAGATGCAGCGTGGTGTTGGTGGAACAGCCGAGTGCCATGTCCATGGTCACGGCATTCTGCACGGACTTGGCCGTGACGATGTCGCGCGGTCGGATGTTTCTCTCAAGCATCTCCATGACCTGCATACCCGCCTTCTTGGCCAGCCGGATACGGGCGGACATGACCGCCGGGATGGTCCCGTTGCCGGGCAGGGCCAAACCGATGGACTCGGACAGGCAGTTCATGGAGTTGGCCGTGAACATGCCCGCACAGGACCCGCAGGTGGGGCAGGCGGACTGTTCGAATGTCTCCAGCTCCTCTTCGGTCATGGTGCCGGCCTTGACCTTGCCCACGCCCTCAAAGACGTTGATCAGGTCTGCGGTCTTCTTGCGCCCGGCCAGCATGGGACCGCCGGAGACCATGACCGCAGGGATGTTCAGCCGCAGTATGGCCATGAGCATACCGGGCACGATCTTGTCGCAGTTGGGAATGCAGACAATGGCGTCAAAGGGGTGCGCCGTGGCCATGATCTCCACCGAGTCGGCGATGATCTCACGGCTGGGCAGGGACATTCTCATGCCCTCGTGGTTCATGGCCAGCCCGTCGCATACGCCGATGGCCGGAAATTCCAGGGGCGTGCCGCCCGCCATGCGGATGCCGGCCTTCACAGCCTCGGCAATGGTATCCAGATGGACATGACCGGGGATAATCTCGTTCTGGGCGTTGCATACGCCGATCAGCGGCCTGTCCATCTCTTCCTTGGACATTCCGGCCGCATACAACAACGAGCGGTGCGGGGCCTTCTCCAATCCGGCAGTCATTTTCTTGCTTCGCATCTGGTTCTCCTAATCGTAATGAAATTCGGACGGCCAGTTCACACCGGAAGAGGGCGGGGTGTCAATGAATTTTGCCGGGCGAGGCCTCCGGCGGCTGGAAAAAGGGAGAGACCATTCCCTTCTCACGAGGCGCTGCCCTCTTGAATAAAAAGGCCCCGCCGGGCGAAACGGCGGGGCCTGTGGAGGAGTGGTTATGGATGTCGTGAAGGTCGGTTAACGCCCGGATGCGTAGACCGATCCGCCGACTGCACCCGTGGGGAAGCGCTTGGTCGGCTTCACCACAGCGGAGACGTCTTCGGGAACGACCATTTCGGCATCGGTGTCGCCGATATGCTCGCGGTAGGCGACGATGTCCTGAACCGTGCACATGGCCATCTGATTCTTGATGGCAAAACCCACGATCTCGTGAAGCTTGGCCATGGTGCCGTCGGGATTGGTCAACTCGCAGAGCACGCCGCACGGCATAAGTCCTGCCAGGCGGGTCAAATCCACCGTGGCCTCGGTATGGCCGCCGCGCTCAAGCACGCCGCCGGGACGGGCGCAGAGCGGGAAGACATGACCAGGACGGGCCAGGTCGGACGACTTGGCGTCAGCGGCAATGGCCGCCTTGACCGTTGCCACACGATCCTTGGCCGATACGCCGGTAGTGACGCCCTCGGCAGCCTCGATGGATACTGTAAAGGCTGTTTGGTACTGGCTGTTGTTTTTCTCCACCATCATGGGGAGGCCGAGGGACCTGATCTTTTCCTCGGTCAGACAGAGGCAGACGATGCCGCTGCATTCGCGGATGAGCATGGCCATCTGCTCGTTGGTCAAGGTCTGGGCCGCGAAGATGAGATCACCTTCGTTTTCCCGGTCCGCGTTGTCCGTAACCAGGACACCCTGCCCCTTGCGTAGGGAATTAAGTGCTTTTTCGACCCGCGAAATGGGGCCACCGAACTGCTTGAGGATTGGCTGATCCATCATGAATCTCCTTGAAAAGAGTATGAATGAATCAGGGCGCATAGACAGGCAGTCAGTGCGCAGAAAGCGCACAGCGCAAAAGCAGCCATCGTGAGCGCAAACCGCTCGACAGCCAATGCGGGACTGCCTTATTCTCTTCCTTCCGGACTCTTACCGTCGGCCCCGGAATCACACCGGGTCTGCTTGACCTCCCTCACATGAAGGAGCGCTCGCGGGCTTTCTGGTTGACCAGATCACCGCCGGTGGGGACTTCCACCCCGCCCTGAGAACAAGTTTCAAAAGCAGTAAATTGTCACCCCCCATCCCGTCAACATATTTCCCCCTTTTTTTTATCCGAATCCCAGCACCGCCTGCCCTCACCTTCCTCGCGTGAACAATCGGCGGTTGCAACGTGGCAACAGCGGGAATCAGGCTCAGCCCTCCATTTCTGTGACCTTGGATTCTGCACGGCCTGGAGACGCACCTGCAGTTCACGAAAAAATGTGAAACGGGCCGCTATCCCTGGCCGACGCCCCTTGCCCCCGTATAAAAATCGGTGTACTGCTCACAACCATGCATGAAATGTCTATCGTTGAATCCATTCTCGGCATCCTGCGCGAGGAGATGGTCAAATATGACGGCCAGAAGCTCAAGAAAGTGACTCTCAAGAACGGTCAGTTGGCCGGTGTGGTCACGGAATCCCTGAAATTCGCCTGGGAAGCGCTTATTCCCGGCGGGGAGTTCGACGGAGCCGAACTCCAAATCATCGAGATTCCGGTCAAAGTGGCTTGCGGCGAATGCGGCGAGGAGTTCCACCCGGACCACAACAGGTGCATGCCCTGCCCCAAATGCGAGGCCCTGTTGGGCCACACTGTCTTGCAAGGAAAGGAACTGTTGATCGATTCCATCGAAGTCGACGACCAGCAGTAAATATTTAGGAGTTATCATGTCGAAGGAAGTTACCATCGTCAGGAATGTGCTGGAGGCCAACGACCGGCTTGCCGAAGAACTGCAAAAGAAATTTAGGGTCAAGAATATCCTCTGCCTGAACCTCATGAGTTCCCCGGGCGCGGGCAAGACCACCCTGCTTGAACGCACCCTGACCGACCTCAAGGACGAGTTCAAGATGGCCGTCATCGAAGGCGACCTGCAGACCGACAACGATGCCCAGCGTGTGGCCGCCACCGGGGCCCAGGCCGTGCAGATCAACACCGAAGGCGGCTGCCACCTCGACTCCGGCATGGTCATGGAAGCACTCAAATCCATCGACACCGACGGCCTGGACATCCTGTTCGTGGAAAACGTGGGCAATCTGGTCTGTCCGGCCGAATTCAACGTGGGCGAAGACTACAAGGTCACGCTCCTGTCCGTGGCCGAAGGCGACGACAAACCCGAAAAATATCCCTTCATGTTCCATATTTCTTCCGTGATGCTGCTGAACAAGGTGGACCTGCTTCCCTACGTGGACTTTGACATGACCAAGGCCACGAACCACGCCAAGAAACTGAACAAGGACATTGAAGTCATGCCCATCTCCGCCCGCACCGGCGAGAACATGGAAGTCTGGTACAAATGGCTCCGCGCCAGACGCGCAGAAAAACTCTAAGGCCTCTCCGGAACAGCGAATCTGAACACGCTCCCTCACCTTACAATCCACTGAAAAAGCCGCCCTCTGGGCGGCTTTTTCAGTGTTGTCCGGTTTCAGTCTCTTGCTCCAGTTGCTTGACCCCCTGTCATCAGGCTCAATACAGCCCGCAGCCTGAATACCTCAAGGCTGCCAAACCCGACCTTGATGATCCCCGAAAGAAAAGAAGCACGACTTTCGGCACCCCCCTTCTGGTCAACACGGCAATCAACCACACGATATTACTCACTAATGTGCTTGTTTCACATGAATTCACATGGAATCAGATTGACCTGAATTCGACAATGCAGTGGAATTGAGTCGGGAAAAGGGACACGAATCCTCCGGAATGAAAACGATGTCCCGTAAAGGAAGGAGAAATGAATGCATTGCCCTGTCATGAGAACAACGACATCCATTGTGATCGCCCTGTTGCTTTTTATGGCTGTTCCGGCCTGTGCCGATGACGGACTTGCCTTGGAAATCGTCAACCAGAGCGGTACGGAGCTGAACGTGACGGTATATATCATGGACATGGCAACGGTCGCAATCGTCAACCGGAAGGCTTCCGCAGGGGCTACCGTTCGGATTTCCAATTCCGAGACCAAGCACCGGGAAGCCGTGGCCATGGCCAAGTGGAAAATCAAGATCGGCGATGAGTACGAATACCTGGTGCTTCCCAATGAAGGCGACTGCCAGGTGAGTTCCGAAAAATCAAGCAGGGCATCAATCGACCAACTGGGGATATGCAGCTATCGTTTCACCATTCAATAAAACCCGTAAAAGAAAACCTGTCGCAGCAGTGGCGATGAATAAAGAAAGAACCCGCAAGAACAGATCAAGGAGAGCATCATGAAAAAGCAGATAATTGCAATGGCGACGCTGGTACTGGTCCTGTCCGCATCCATGGCCTTTGGCCAAGACGCAGGAGAGGTATATGTTTTCAACAATACGAGCGCGATGTGCGAGATCATCCTGAAGGTTAAGGGGAACAAAATCGGAAGCGGATCAGTGGTAAACAGAAAGGTTGCCGCGGGTACAGACGAATATATCGAAGTCTTCCAGCAACCGAGTTGGGACGAGGACCAGGAGTGGTATTTCCAAATCCTGTCCGACAGCGGTAAAGGACTTTGCGACGGCTATCTGAAGCGATCCAAAAATGGATTCACTCCTGGTGTAATGGGCGACTGCGTGACATACAGCACCTTCAGCCCCTTTGAGATCAAGTTGTCGATCAACAAGTAACACCCCTGCATTCATTTACCGAAAACGTCCGGCCCCAGACCATCCCGGGGCCGGACGGCCTGCACACCTTGACCGCCCCTCCAAACGTCCTCCAGCGCCCTTTCTGCCGTCGGCAAAGGGGCCAATTCACCACAGGGCGAATTATTCGCCCCTTTTTTATTGGCATTCCCGAAGGACGCTTGTAGGGTGTCCCCATGCCCTTTCCAGCCAATCTCCCCCTTGAGGACGTGTTCGCGTCCATCGCCGACGGGCTGTTCACCGTTGATACGGAGTGGAACGTCACATACTTCAACGAAGCGGCCCAGCGCATCACCGGCATCTCCGCCAAGGAGGCCCTCGGCCGCAAGTGCTGGGACGTGTTCCGCTCCTCCCTGTGCGACGGCCAGTGCGCCATCGGCAATTGCATCGAGAAAGGGGGACTGATCGTCAACAAGTCCATCTTCATCGTTCGCTCCGACGGCTCCACCCTGCCCATCTCGATCTCGGCATCGCCCCTCAAGGACAAGGAAGGCAACGTCATCGGCGGCGTGGAGACCTTCCGCGATTTGACCGAAATCCATGCCGCCCGGCAACAGGCCAGGGACATCTACCGTTTCGAAAACATCGTGGGCCGGAGCCAGGGGTTGGAAAAAATCTTCCGCATCCTTCCGCAGATCAGTGATTCCGAAGCCACCACCCTGCTGCTCGGCGAGTCCGGCACGGGCAAGGAGTTGTTTGCCAAGGCCATCCACAACCTGAGTTCGCGCAAGCACGGCCCCTTTGTGGCGGTGAACTGCGGCGCCTTGCCCGACACCCTGCTGGAATCCGAGCTCTTCGGCTACAAGGCCGGGGCCTTCACCGATGCACGCGCTGACAAGCCGGGCAGGTTCGAACTGGCCGACGGAGGCACGGTCTTCCTGGACGAGATCGGCGACATCCCGTCCAACCTCCAGGTAAAACTGCTCCGCTTCCTCCAGGACAAGACCTTCGAACCCCTTGGAGGGGTCACCCCGGTCAAGGCGGACGTCCGCGTGGTGGCGGCCACCAACAAGAACCTCGAACAGGCCGTGGCCGAAGGCTCCTTCCGCCAGGACCTCTACTACCGCCTGAACGTGGTCACCCTGACCCTGCCCCCCCTCAGTCAGCGCCAGGAGGATCTGCCCCTGCTCATCGACCACTTCCTGGAAGAATTCAACGCCATCAGGGGCAAGGCCATAAAGGGCGTCAGTGAAGACGCCCTGCATGTGCTCATGCGCCACGACTTTCCCGGCAACGTCCGCGAACTGGAAAATATCCTGGAGTACGCATTCATCCTCTGCCCCAGCGGTTTCATCCAGGTGGAACACCTGCCGGAACACTTCCACCCCGGCAGGCAGGACGACAAGATCGTTCAATCCCTGTCCGGCACCATGGACGCCATCAAACGGCGCGCAGCCCGTCAGGCCGTGGAAAGAAACAACGGGAAAAAAATGGCCGCCTGCCGCGAACTCGGCATCACCAAGGACACCCTGCGCCGCCTGTTGACCGCCGCGACAAAAGGCGAATAAATCGCCCACCAGCTTTCGCCAAAGGCTAAAAATTATCCCAAACCCTTCTCTTCAAAATTGCAACATGTTGTTTTTACAGTGTTATTGTTTTGGCACGCCCTATGCTATCTTAGAGATAACCGGCTCGACTTCTGACGACCTTGGAGCGATATGATTATGACTGAATCCGCCAAGCTAATCTGCCTGGCGTGCTACCAGGACCGGCTGGCATCGGTGTGTGAGAACGCAGACGGTTACAAGCTTTTTGAAATACGTGACAACAAATTTTACCCCGCAGGCCTCCTATCCCTTCCCTCAAAGGACCCTATGGACAGGACATCCGCCATATTGGCCTGCGGGGTAACTGCTTTCCTGTGCGGTGCCATCTGCACAAAGACCAGACAAACTCTCGAAAGGGCGGGCATCACGGTCCTGCCCTGGCTCACCGGGTCCGAGAGCCAGGTGCTCGAAGGCTTCATACAAGACACCCTGTCCCAACTGGCCATGCCCGGCATCACGATTTGACTTTTCCCCGACTATGTTTATCTCTCTGACACCCGTCTGCGGCGAAGTCCCGCCGCATAATTTTACGGCACTTCAAGATCGGCTCCGGCCGTCATTTTTCAGGAGAACACTATGAGCGAATGTAATGGATGTGCGTCTGCCGCACCTGACGGAAGCTGTTCCAGTTCAACAGGCTGCGACAACCCGGATGCCAAACTGCAAAAAACCCTGGGCCGCATCAAGCACAAGATAGTGGTCATGTCCGGCAAGGGCGGCGTGGGCAAATCCACCATGGCCGCCAACATAGCCGTGGCTCTGTCCCTGGCCGGGAAAAAGGTCGGACTGCTGGACGTGGACGTACACGGCCCGAGCATACCGCGCCTGCTCGCCTTGAAGGGGCAACAGCCTCACATGGGCGACCAGATAATGGAACCGGTGCCCTGGAGCAAGAACCTGTCGGTCATGTCCCTGGGTTTCCTGTTGCAGGACGAGCGCCAGGCAGTCATTTGGCGCGGCCCGGTCAAGATGGGGCTGATCAAACAGTTTGTGGAAGACGTCATGTGGGGCGATCTGGATTTTCTCATCGTTGACTGCCCTCCGGGCACCGGTGACGAGCCTCTTTCCACCCTCCAGACCCTCGGAACCACGGCCATGGCCGTCATCGTCACCACGCCTCAGGGTGTGGCCATCGACGATGTGCGCCGGTCCGTCTCCTTCGTGGGCGAAGTGGGCAACCGCGTCTTCGGCATCGTTGAAAACATGTCCGGATTCGCCTGTCCCGACTGCGGGGCAGTGCACCAGATATTCAATTCCGGCGGCGGAGAAGCACTGGCCAAGGAAGCGGGCGTCCGATTCCTGGGTCGCATCCCCCTTGACCCGGAAGTGACCCACTCCGGCGACGAAGGATACCCCTTCCTGAAGGTACACCGCGACACCGCCACAGGCAAAGCCCTGGAAGCAGTCATCGCCCCCCTGCTCACCCTGCCGGATCCGCCCAAGGCGTAACGCATCCGCACTCAGGTTTGCATCCCCACAAAAACTTCACCCCGCCGTCAACTGACGGTGGGGTGATCTTTTTCCGACTCTTGAACCGGTCACGGGTGTGTCATTTTTTTCCCGGGGATGAAAGCAGCGACATTGTACTCAGAATCTTTCCCGCAGACTTTTCAAAGGCCGAAACCACTGAGGGGTCGAACTGTTTTCCCGAGCAGCGCACGATCTCCTCACAGGCTGCATCAAAACCCTTGGTCGCCCGGTACGGTCTGTCCTGCAACATGGCGGACAGACTGTCGGCAAGGGCGATGATGCGTGCGCCGATGGGGATTGCCGCCCCTTTGAGGCGGCTCGGATAGCCCGTGCCGTCGAACCGCTCATGATGATGCAGAACCATGCCCACGATGCCGAGGCTGCTCAACGCCGCCACAGGACGGAGGATGTCCGCTCCCACCAGAGGGTGCTTGCGGACGGCTTGCCACTCCCCTGCGTTCAGCGGCCCTTTTTTGATCAAGACCGAATCCGGAACACCGATCTTTCCGATGTCGTGCAAGTGGCCGGCCACATGGATGATATCCGCCTCTCTTGGACTCATTCCCATACTCAGGGCCAAAGTGTGTGAGACCTCGGCCACCTCCTCAGAATGACTGGAAGTGTATGGGTCCTTGGCATCAATGGCATTGCCCAGTGACTCCGCGAACTGATGCAATACTGCGGTCACGAACTTGGACGATTCCACTCCCACCCGATGTCCATCCGGGCGCGGTCGAGCCGCTGCACTATTCAACGAGGAGATCACGTTAGACGGCCTCTGCGCGAAGGGTTGTCTCAAGATTGACCAGATTGCGAACAATCACCTTGTGCAGTTGCGTGTCCTCACCCGCTCCCCTGACAGCCTGTTCCGCGGCCAGACGGAAACTGGTCAACGCCTCCATGGGGCTCCCGGCTCCCTGGTAGACCAACCCGATATTGTTGCGCACCTTGGCCTCATGCAATGGCGACCCGATGGTCCGCGCCAGCCTCTCGGCCTGGATGAGCTGAAAAAGTGCATCGTCATTTCTGCCGGAATTGAAGGACTTCATCCCCTCACGATTCAAAACGCCAAGTGCTCTCAAAGGACTCATGTGCTGTCTCCTGTTGATGGGGTTCATGCTTCCCGGCCAAACGGAAACCGCTGGCCGGCACATACATCGTCCGAGAACAGCTTCCCCGGACAGGCCCCCCGCCCCGCGAAACTTGCTGCAAGCGTCCCTGGATACTTCTGTTGCCCTGTTCATGCGGCCCACCATATTGATATTGATTGTCAATTTCAAGGACTTTTTTCATTTTCACTGAGTTAGGTGTGACCATGTGGAATAGCACCCTTTTTCTTGCCCATTCAGCCAGAATGCGTATGATAATCGCAATGAGGAGCATTCGATGAAAAGCACCATACTCGCCATGCTTGCACTGTGCGCCCTGTCCCTCATCTCTCTGAGCGGCTGCAAGGGCGACCCGGTGGCGGACAATCCCAATGCGATCGCATTGAAGACATCGGTCCATTACCAGGAGCTGCTCCTGCTGCCTCCGGGCTGTATGTTGACCGTCTCCCTGCAAAACATCTCGCAACTGAACTCCGCCACCAATACGGTGGCCAGCACCACCGTGACGGTCCAGGCTGCGCCACCCTATGAGGTGATCCTGAAATACGATGCCCAGCGCATCAGCGACCGGCTAAGCTATGCCCTGCATGCACGCATCGAATTGGACGGACAACTTCTGTTCACCAACAACACCCGAATCGATCCCTTTGCCGGACCGGCAGGGCAACCTATCAAGATCCTGGTGCAGAAGGTCAAACGCTAACCTCTCCACGACACAATGAAAAAGGCCCGATACATCCAATGCATCGGGCCTTTTTGAATTCGATCAGAATCATTCCACCCAGGCCGTCCCGCTCACTCTGCCCCAGAGAATTGCGAGCGAGGTGCAGGGGCGCTTTTTGGGATGCACCCCGGCCAGGAGGCATGCGCCCCGGTCGCCCCTGAAACCCGCCTCCACTCTCGTGAGAGGGAGAAAGAGCCGCCCAAAGCCTACCGAGCGATCATGCTCCGCAGTATTTCAGCGCAATTCTCCGTGTTGTGGCCCATGTCGTCGAGGCAGTCCACAAAGTGAATAAGTTGATAAATATCCTTGAAATCTATATCCTTGGCATAAATTTTCTTATGGAGTTCATTCTTGCGTTTGCGGACCTGATCGCGTTCGCGGCGAACCTTGCGGTAAGCCTCTTTGGTGCCCTCACGATCCAAGGACTGGCCATGAATCAGGGCGATCGTGGATTTGAGTGCCGGACCGAGCAGCACAGTGCACTTGGCCACGTCGTCGAGCAGGTAAATGATGTCCTTCTGGACATCCTCAGGAATGGTGACCTTGCGCATGGCCAGCCAGTGCAGAGCATCCTGGGCCGCATCGAGCACGTTGTCCTGACTCTTGGTGTAGTTCAGGAACAGCGGTTTTTCCACGGCCATGAACAGCCCCTTGGGCAGATGGTTGCGGATATTACGCTTGATGGAATCGGCGTGGTTCTCGATCTCGTCCACGGCCTTGGTCAACTCCTCGAACTCGCGGCACACGCCGCCGGACACGTAGCATTCCAGGGAATCATCAATGGCGGCAATGCACTCGGCGATCTTGTCATAGTGTTCAACAAGGCCGTCCATGGGAGAGCGGTTCCCGAGCAAGCCGAAAAAAGGAATCTTCAAAGACATATGTATGACCTCATGTGAAAAGGGTTGCTATTATCGATATAACCTAGCTGTAACACAACCATTTGAGCAGCACAAAAATTACTATGCTGGTCAAGGCGGCAATGGGGACCGTGGCCACCCAATAGGCCACAATCCGGAACAGAACCCGGAAATCCACTGCCGAGAAGCCACGGGCCAAACCAACCCCGACAACACCGCCCACAGCGGCATGGGTAGTGGAAACAGGAAGTCCCAGGTTGGAGGCGACCAACACGGTTGAGGCCGCACCGAAGTCCACGGCGAATCCGCGGGTATTGGTCAGGGTGGTGATCTTCTCGCCGACGGTAGACATGACCTTGTGGCCGAGAACGGCTATGCCCACAGCTATGCCGATGCCGCCGAGCACGAGCATGGGCCAGGGCACATCGGCCTTGGGAAGCAGCACGTGCTCCTTGGCGATAAGATAGATTGCCGCAACCGGGCCAACGGCGTTGGCAACGTCGTTGGCGCCTTGGGACAGGGCCACGTAGCAGGAGGTTCCCACCTGCATCTTGCGAAAAATCCGCTCCACGCCTTCGGCCCCCTCTTCCTCATTGATGACGATCTTGCCGACAAAATGACGCCCCGCCAACCAGGCCAACAGCGCCAGGACAACGGCAATGGACAGGGACGTGGCCCAATGGAGGTCCAGGGACTTCCCGACCGGCGTCTTGTACAGGAAGGAAAAGGAAATCATGGAGAGGGTGACGGCCACCCATATGGGTGCCCACTTCTTGGCCTGCTCGATGAAATGTCGTTTATACAGAATGTATTTCCGAATATGCGTAAAGATGAAATAAGCGATGGCGGCCGCAAAGAACGGAGATATGATCCAGGACAGGACAATGCCGCCCATCTTGAGCCAATTGACCACATCGGGACCGCCTGCCACCAGGCCGAAACCTGTTATGGCACCGACAATGGAGTGGGTCGATGAGACCGGTAGCGCCGTCAATGTGGCCACCAGAACCCACAGCCCCGCTGCCAGCAAGGCGGCAAACATGCCTATCATGATTATCTTCGGATCGGAAATGACTTCGGGGTTGATAATGCCCTTGCTGATGGTCGCAGTCACATGGGACCCCAAAAAGACCGCACCGACAAAGTTCAGGACACCCGCAATGAGCACTGCCTGCTTGACGGTTATGGCCCTGGCCCCCACGGCCGAAGCCATGGAGTTGGCCACATCGTTGGCCCCCAGGTTGAAGGCCATGAGGAACCCTGCCCCGATGGACAGGTACAGAAACAGATCGTATATATCCATTTTAACGCCCCTCTATCGAGGGAATTGGTTAAAGGTTTTCTACTGAATCGATTCCTTCGGCTTGTTCAGGCGAAAACAGAAACGCGCTCCGCGCACATCCTCACCGTAGCCGTCATGCCAGATGTCGCCACCGAGATTCTTGACGATACGACGGCAGATGGCCAATCCCAGCCCGGCACTGCCTGATCCGTCGATGGTGTTCTCGTCCACCCGGTAAAAACGCTCGAACACCTTGGTGGCGTGTTCCCGCGAAATTCCCGGCCCCTGATCCTCGATACAGAACACTATGGACTCGCCGTCATCCTCGGCACTGACCGTGATGACCCCGCCGTCGGGACTGTACTTGACGGCGTTGTTGAGCAAATTGTGAAAAACGTGCAGCAGACCGTCGGTCTCGCCCATGACCGTCATTTCGTCCTCGGGAGTTCTGGTCCTGAAGACAATGGAATGGTCCTCGGCCCAGGGAGTGAGATCGGCAATGGCCCTGAACAGATGTTCACGGCCGGAAAGCGGAACCTGTTTCAACTGCTTGCCCATCTGCTCGGACTTTGCCAGGGCCAGCATGCTGGAAATGACCTTGTCCATATGATCCGCGTTCTTGAGCACTATTTCAAGAAACTTTTTGCTGTCTTCAGGATCGGAAGGCGGCATGTCCAGCAACGTCTCGGCATACCCCTTGATGGAGGTGAGCGGCGTGCGGAGCTGATGCGAGGCATTGGCCACGAAATCCTTGAGTCCCTTCTCGGAACGCTTCATTTCCGTGATGTCGTAAAAAACCAGGATGACCTTGCGCACCCCGTTCTGGTCGAGGAACCGTTCGGCAGACACCTCCACGGTACGCGAATCCATGATGTCTATCTGAATGGAAGCCGTCTCGGACTCGGGATCGGCAATGACCCGGTCCACCATTTCCTGAATCTCACACCGGCGGGTCACCTCGATGGGCGTCCTCCCCACCGTGGACTCGGGGAGGTTGAACATCTCGTCAAGGGCGGCGTTGAAGGACTCGATGCGTCCCCTTGAATCCAAGGTCATGACTCCCTCGCGCATCCCCCCGAACACGGCCTCAAGCTGGCCCTTCTGGTCCCGAATGAGTTCGATATTACGCTCGATGGACTGGGCCATGGCGTTGACCGACTTGGCCAGGGGCATGAACTCGCCGCCGGGCAGGACGCGTAGCCGTTTGGAATAGTCACCTTCGCCGATGGACTGGGCCAGCTCGGAAAACGCCCGTATGTCCCGGCTCATGTTGCGGGACATGATCGCACTCAGCAACACGGCAACGCCGAATGTGAGGAGGAAAATCCAGGTCAGATTGCTGCGCAGCATGTCGAGACGCGCACTGACGTGGGAGAAGGGCACCGCCACCCGGAGCACGCCTGCCTCGATGCCGGGAACGCCCGACACCTGCTTGGCAACGTAGAGCATGTCCTTGCTCAGGGTATCCGAGTGCCGGACATTGACGCCCCACCCTGTCTCAATGGCGGCGACCACTTCGGGCCGGGTGCTGTGGTCGTCCAAATTTCGGGTCTCGGCATAGGGGATATCCGAATCTCCCACCACCCGACCGCCACATATGTAGGTAATGCGCGAGTCGAGCTTGAAACCCAGGGCGGCTATCCACTCGGTAAAATCCTTTTCGGATTCGAACAGGGGATGATCTTCGAGCAGCCATTGTATGGTCTCGACCTGCTTTCGAGTGCGAATCTCGGTTTCCGTGACCAATTCCTCACCCACGATGCTCGTGGAGTAGAAAAAGACCACGGCCATGACCATGAGCAGCAGGCCCCAAGTCCACAGGAGTATCCGCATTTGAAAAGAACGCAGTTTCATTCCATCATCCTCTGTTGCGCGTCGGCGGTTTTATGGTTGATCAACTGGATCAGATACCTCTTTCGCCGGACGCGTGCGCTCTGTAACACAATCGTAACCGAATTGTAACGGCATGGTTTGTTACGGTTGTGTTACAAAACCCCTCCGAAAACGCAAGGGGTTGATATTCCCGGCCGTTGCCGGTCTCTTGATGCAGCCAGCCGGGACGCCGGCACAAGAAGAAAAAAAGGCGAAAAAAAATCAGGATCGATACAGAGTAACCCTCCGTAAAGCCCTGACTTTTCCGGTACGCCTGGGGCATCCGTTGCAAACCAGACGGACGGTCCGCAATGCCGCGCAACAATCGCACATCTATTCGCTGACCCCGGTCTAGTAACCGCGCATGCACTCCATGAGATACACGGACACTTCAACGCGGCAAACATCGTTTTCCACGATGACGCGCACGTTGTTCTCCGGGATCAAGGCCATATCTTCGGCCACGTTCAGCCATTTGCCCTCAAGCCACTTGGGGCTGACATTGCTCTCTTCCATTTCATTAAGGTGATAGCTCTCGGCAACCACCCATTCATCAGCTTTCACTACAGGCATGTCGATCTCCTTTATATATACTCCCGCCGGTTCATCCCCAGCAGGCAAAAAACTTCGTAGGTGATGGTGCCCCACCATCCGGCAAGGTCTTCCGGTGTGATGGATTCCGGACCGGGACCGCCCAGGAGCCAGACCTCGTCCCCGGGGGCGACGCACCTTCCTTCACCCATAAGCTCGGTCACGTCAACCGCAGTCATCTGCATGCACACCCGGCCGCGAATGGGAACACGCTTGCCGTGAATGAGCATCTCGCCCGTATTGGACAGGGAACGGCTGTAGTTGTCCGCATAGCCCACGCCGACCACTGCCACGACAGAATCCCGCTCGGCAGTGTAGGTCCAGCCGTAACTGATGGACTCGCCCGCCTTCAGGGGGTGGACCTGCATGACCGGTGCCGTGACCTCCATGGCCGAAACCAGGTCCGGGTACATGTCCGCCTGATCGGTACCGTCGAACGGATTGCCTCCGTACAGGGCGATGCCCATGCGCAGGGAGTCCATACGGCACTGTTCAAAAGCGACAGCCCCGGCGGAATTGGCGAGGTTCGCCTCCACCTTGAATCCGGCACGGGCCAGCCCGTCAAGCACGCCCTGGAACCTGGCGGCCTGTCCCTCCACATGGGCACGGTGCTCGGGAACATCTGCCGACGCCAGGTGCGAAGTGGCCATGACCGGCCTGAGTTTCGAACTTTGCAGCACGGCCACCAGTTCGTCCAGCTCCTCGGGCAGGAATCCGAGCCGCCTCATACCGGTGTCGAATTTGAGGCCGATATCCAGCGGACCTTTTTTTTCGGCCATGGCCGCCACCCGGCGCAACTGGGCGAAATGGGAAATGGGCGTGAGGATGGCATGGTCCCACAGGGCATGGATGTCCTCATCCTCGATCGGACCGAGTAAGGCGAGGATGCGCTTGGTGCATCCCTCCTTCCTCAGCTTGACGGCCTCATGGACAAAACCCACGGCAAAGGTGTCCGCACCCTCGACTTCAAGGGCACGGCTGACCTCGGTCAGGCCATGGCCATAGGCATCCGACTTGATGACCGGGATGACCCGGTCGTGAATCTTGCGGAAAACCCTGTAATTGTGACACAGGTTTTTCAGATTGATCCGAACGCGCAATTTATTATAATCTATGGTCATTACTTTCTCTTGAACAGTTTTTCCAGATCATTCGAAGACCAACGCAGGACAACAGGTCTGCCGTGGGGGCAGTACTCCCGTTCCGGCGTGGCAAGCCATGTTTCCAACAGTGACAGGGCCTCGTCCACGGCCAGGGGCTGGTTGGCCTTGATGGCGGTCTTGCATGCCATCATGGTCCACAGGTCATCCAACCCGGTGGCCTTTTCGGCCAGGGCTTCCTTGAGATACTCCCGCGCCCTGCCCGTCTCCAGGGTCGGCGGAATGCCACGCACCAGAGCCTTTGCCGGTCCGTCCATCTCGATCACGAATCCCATGGAACGCAGGGCTTCGCGCAAATCCTGCAACACCTCCGCCTCGCTGGGGTGCAGCGGCAGTTCCAGGGCCAAAGCCAGGGGTTGCGAATCGCCCCTGGTACGTTGATCGCGCATGGCCGCCAGCAGGATGCGTTCATGGGCCGCGTGCTGGTCCACCAGCACCAGGTTCTCGCCCTCACGCAACACCAGATAGGTATCCGCGACCTGTCCCATATAGGTATACCCACTGCCCGCCAGGGGGGCAGGCCTGGTGGCGTCCGGTCCCGGCTCGCGAACCATGGATGCGGAAGGCGCCAAGGGCAGATCCAGATCCCGGGATGGTGCCTGATCGGCCCGGAAATCGCGGTAGGTGGTAAATTTCGGCCTGTCGGACGCGGAAATCTGATGTCGGGCCTGCATCGACGGGCTGCCGGACCAGGCACTTCCTGAATGAGACAGGGAGTCCTGATTCGGGGAAGACCGGGGGTACTCCCCGGTTGAAGCTCCGGTCATCATGTCCACGTCGGACCGGGACAGGGCCTGCATGATCCCGCTGCGAATGGCTGAAAAAACCCGACTCTCCTCAACGAAACGGACCTCCAGCTTGGCCGGGTGCACGTTTACGTCCACCTCGCCCCTGGGCACTTCCAGGAACAGGGCTATCTGCGGGTACTCCCGCGACAGCAGCATCCCCCTGTAGGCCTGACGCACGGCGGACAGCATGAGCTTGTCCTGAACCGGACGGCCATTGACGAAAAGCAGGATGCGGTCCCCTCTGCCCTGAGCCGTGTTCGGCGCACCTGCCACGCCGTGCACGCGGTAACCGTCGCGCTCATGATCGAAAGGTTTCAGCCCCTCGCATATGGCCGGTGGCCAGAACGTGGACAACCGTCCGGGCAAGGTCTGGTTCGCCGGCAGGCGGAAGGCTTCGCGGCCGCCCATGGTCAGGGAAAATCCGGTGGCAAGGTGGGCCAGGCTGACACGCATGAGCACGTCCTGGCAGCGGCGGTTTTCCGTGGCCTCGCTCTTGAGAAACTTGAGCCGGGCCGGAGTGCTCGAAAACAGGTCACGGACCTCTACGCGGGTGCCGGAAGCCAGAGCGCCGGGCCCCTCGCCCGCGACCTCACCCGCCCGCACCTCGATGAAGGCGGCATCCGCCGCACCGCTGGCGCAGGAAGTCATGGTAAAACGGGACACGGAAGCTATGCTGGGCAAAGCCTCACCACGAAACCCGAAGGAGCCGATGGAGGAAAGATCGCTGAAATCACGGATTTTACTGGTGGCATGACGGGTGACGGCCAGATTGAGTTGGGAGGCGGGTATGCCCGCGCCGTTGTCCTGAACGACAATGAGCGACCGACCGCCCTGCTCGATGGTCACGTCCACGCGGGTGGCTCCGGCATCAAGCGCGTTCTCCACCAATTCCTTGACCACGCTGGCAGGCCTTTCCACCACCTCGCCCGCCGCGATCTGGTTCTTCAGTCCGGGAGGCAGAACGCGAATTTCAAACCCTGTAGTCATGAATCCTCACAAAAAATGTCCGACACCGTGTGCCTCAATGCCGGAGTAAAAGGAGCACTGCACACGCATGGCAAAACCAACCGATTAGAAATTCAACAGGTCGAAACCGAAGACGAAACGGTTGTCGTTGGGCTTCTGGGTAAAGGCGAAGTACAGGGTGTAGCATTCCCCGGCCCAATTGAGCTTGATGGTGCGCTCCAGATCCCTTTCGGAATTGAAATCGTGTCGGTATTTGGCACCCAGCGTAAAGGCCTCGGAAAGCTCCAGGCTGCCCTCCAGGAAAACAATGGACATGGGATCATCCCGCGTGCGCAGATACTCGTCCACCGCTTCCAGATAATCATATCCCACGGAAAACTCACCCAACCCCTTCTTGTAGAGTCTGACCGACGTCTCGCTCTGGGTCATGTCGCCCAGATAGGGCGAAAACCAGTTCCTGGTCAGGACGTCTATATAATTGGTCGGCTTTATCTTCAGCTCGGCCATGAAGTCCGAGAACGGACGGCGCTCGTATTCACCGCGCTCGTCATTGCGGTTGGCTTCACGCAGGTCATAGGACTGCTCAAGACGGAAAAGGAGAAAATCGAGATAGTCCTTGGCAACCGAGGCCACGGGTTCCCCATCCTCGCCCGGAGAGAGAACCACGCTGTCGCGGCGGCGGTCCAGAACATTGGTCAGGGAGTAGGTCACCTTGTTCCTGCCCTCAAGGCGGTCCAGAGAGTCGAAATAGGGCAGCGAATCCTGGCCGGTGACATACGGACTGTAAGAGTATTCCACCCTTGGCGTGATGGAGTGCTTGAGCATGGCCCAACGGGAAGTCCCGGCCAGACTCGGCTCGGGCCTGGTCTCCCCGGTCAGGGCAAAGGTCCGGGACATTTCCGAAAAGGCCGTGAACCCGCCGGCCCAGGTGGTACGGCTCTGAAAGCCGTCCTTTATCTTGGACGTGTCGATGACATCCTCCCGTCCGCCTGTGCCGATAATGTCGATATCGCCGGTATCTTCATGTTGTGTCAAATTGTATGAAGTATGGTCCACGGACAGTGACGGAATTACGGTCAGGACATCGCTCTTCAGGGGAAGCTTCAGTTCGGGAGTGGCCCTGAACCGGTGGCCGGAGTTGCCGTACTCCCGGTGGAAATAATTGTATTTGGTCTCAAAGGAGGCTTCAAGCCCCGAACCGAACAGGGATTGCTGGAAGGCAAAGGCGTCCAGCTCGGGCAGGGTCTGGACCGTATCGTTCTCGCTGGATTTGCCGTTGCCGTTCATGAACTGCAGGTTTTCGTCGTACTGCGCCATGCCCACCACTCCGAAGCGGTCCCAACTGCGGCTGACGTAAGCGGTGCTGTAGCGGTTCAGGGAATCCTGATTCTCGATATCGCGGCCAAAGGCCTCCAGGAAGTTTTCCCGCGTCTTTTCAAACCCGTTCGGACCGTCCTGGAAATCGCGCAGGTAGTTCTGGTCGGACACCAAGTCCAAATCCAGTTTGATCTTCCACTCGGGGCTGCCCAGCCAACCATCGTACTTGCTCCGCAGCCACCAACGGGAACGATTGCTCCGGGTCAACCCGTCGTCGTTGTAGTCATCCCACTCGTCGGACTCAGAGGCGGCACGGCGGTTGTCGCTCATGATATCCACCTGCCACACCCCCTTTGAGGAGGCATCCTCGGTGTGGCGGAATTCGATACCCTGCATGTATCCGCGCTTGCTCATGAAGTTTTGATAAAAAGTGGCGTCCATCTCGTCGTTGATCACCCAGTAGTACGGCATGTTGATCTGCATACCGAGCTTCTTGGAACTCGACACGTAGGGCATGAGGAACCCGCTCTGACGTTCCATCTTGCCCGGCAGAACCATGTAGGGCCAATAAAAAACCGGGACATCCTTCACGCGAAATGCGGAGCGATAGAGGTGGACGCGCCCGTCCAGGGAAACGTCGCCCTCCTCGGAGGTTACGGACCAGGCGGGTTTGTCACCGGAACAGGAGGTGACCTTGGCATTCTTGAAGGTATACGAATCACCCACAGCCTTGCCCACTCGCTCCGCCTCCACATAGATGTGGGGCTTGGCCATGAACAGTTTCCCGTTCTTGAGCCACCCGGTCATGTTGTTGAGATCGAATTCGCCCTCGTCGGCCTGAAGAAAATCGCCGCCCCAATGGGCGCGAATGTTGCCCTTGAGAAACACCCAGCCCGTGGCCTGGTAATACCTCACGAAATCGGCCCGAAGTTGATCCTCGCCGAGGCTCAGGCTGCAATTGCCGAAGGCCTCCACATATTCGCTGGTATGATCGCCCACCACCCGGTCAGCCGAAAAGGTCCATTCATTCCCTTCAGGAGTCTTGACCGGCGCGTCCGGCACGTACTTCCTGACCGTATTCAGGTCGGGCGACTTGCCGATGAGCGTCCACGGCAGGCACAAAGACAGGACAAGGATTGCCCCCGCGGCCAGCAATATGCGCGTCAACTTGCGTTTCAAAAAAACCCCTTGCTACCTGGACTTGAGGAATCTGTCGTCTTTGTTCAGATAGTTCTGCACGTAATCTCTGGCTCCGTCCTCAAGGCTGGTCATTTTAACGTCGCAACCTACAGCCCTGAGCTTGCCCATGTCGGCCTGTGTAAAATACTGATATTTATCACGAATCGCTTCAGGCATCGGAATATATTCGATTTCAGACTCCTTGCCCAGAGCGGAAAAGACTGCGTTTGCCAAATCATTCCAAGTCCTTGCAGTTCCTGTGCCGATATTGAATATGCCGCCCGTGTCCGGGTTCTCAAGGAACCAGGCCATGATGTCAACGCAATCCTTGATGTAGACAAAGTCCCGTTTCTGGCCGCCATGGGGATATTCCTCGCGGTAGGACTTGAACAGCTTCAGCTTGCCGGTTTCCAGAATCTGACTGTGGGCCTTGCAGATAACCGACTTCATATCGTCCTTGTGGTACTCGTTGGGACCGAAGACATTGAAAAACTTGAGGGACACTATCTGGTCCAGAATGCCTGAGTCCCTGGCCCACAGGTCGAAGAGCTGCTTGGAATAACCATACATGTTCAAAGGTCGGAGCCGATCGATCCCCGCATGATCGTCGCTGAAGCCGAACTCGCCGTTGCCGTAGGTGGCTGCGGAAGAGGCATTGATGAATCTCGCACCGTGAGCCATGCAAAACCGGCAGACATACTGGGTATAACGATAGTTGTTTTCCATGAGGAAATCCGCATCCAGCTCCGTGGTGGAGGAACAGGCTCCCATGTGGATAACCGCCTGGGTCTCGAACGGGTCCTCGCCTTCCAGAATGAACTTGAGGAACTGGTCCCGATGCAGATAGTCCTGATACCGCAGTCCCACGAGGTTGTTCCACTTGTCGCTGGTAGAAAGATTGTCCACCACCAGAATGTCGTCAATGCCCATCTGATTGAGCTTCCAGACCATGGCGCTGCCGATGAACCCTGCGCCGCCGGTAACAATATACATAGTTTCTCCTTGCTGGCTCGATAACACCCACGGGGCGTAAACGATTTTTTATACTGTGTTCCAGATCGGGACGCAACCTGAAGAACCTCTATCTTTACGCTGAATATGTGTTATATTCTGAAACAATCCGCTCCCTTTCTATTGCGATTATCCTCTCGTGGGTATATATAATGGCGAATCCCCAACGATGGGATTACATTCAGAAACCAATCTCTAAAGGAGTGAAATTATGGTACAATCAAAGAAACTGTTACTCATCACGCTGGCTGCCATGTTGACATTTTCCTTTGCCTTTGCTGCCACGGCAAACGCAAAAATGGTCAAAAAAGTCGACAATTTCATCATTTTCCTGGACCAGTCCGGTTCCATGGCGATGAAGAACGCCGACGGAATGAAGAAAATTGAAAAGGCCGTGGATGACATCCAGGCCCTGAACAAGGTCATCCCGGCCCTGAACTACAATTCCGCCATGTACCTGTTCGCGCCCTTCGCCGAGCAGTGCGGTCCCAAACCGTACAACGCCACGACCCTTAACGCAGCAGCCGCAGCCGTGAACGAAAATTACGAGATCTTCAACCGCAAGACCCCCATGGGCGTCGGCCTTGCAGCCATCAACCCTGTTCTGGGCCAGATGTCCGGCAAGACCGCACTGATCATCTTCACCGACGGTGAGTCCAACATCGGCTCCGACCCTGTTGCCGTGGCTCAGGACATGCGCGGCAAATATGGCGACAAGCTGTGTGTCCACGTTGTCAGCTACGCCAGCTCCCCCGCAGGACAGACCGTCATCGACGGCATCCGCGCCGCCTTCCCTTGCTCCGTAGCTGCCGATGGCGCCACCTTTGCCAATGCTGCCGCTCTTCAGCAGTATGCCAAGGACGTCTTGTATGACGAAGTAGCCGACGCTCCGGCCCCGGCTCCTGCTCCGGCTCCGGCCGTAATGGCCCCTGCCAAGGAAGTTGTTTCCTTCAACCTGAACTTTGGTTTTGACAAGTACGCCATCACCGACGAGATGGTTCCCGTGCTGGAACAGGCCAAGATGATTCTGGAAGAAGATGCTTCCGCATCCTACGAGATTTCCGGTTACACCGACTCCACTGGTGCAGAAGAATACAACCAGGGACTGTCCGAGCGCCGCGCCAACTCCGTCATGAAATGGATGACCACCAACGGCATCGCGGCATCCCGCCTGGAAGCCGTGGGTTACGGCGAAACCAATCCGAAGTACGACAACGGCACCTCCGAAGGCCGCAAGCTCAATCGTAGGGTTGATATCCAGACCAAGTAAGGTTATGAGTAAAAAAAGGTTGGGCGGCACTGCCGCCCAACCACCTGCTCTGGTTAAAGGATTCAACGCCATGAAAAATTTCGCTATTACAGCCGCATTAGCCGTACTCCTGACCGGGGCTTTTTTTGTGCTCAACGGACAGGCCCAGGCCGGAGAGCCTTCCCCCTCGCAAGAAGTGGCCTCTGCCGGTCCCGGCAACGCCACCACTCCCGTCACAGCTAAAAACATGCCGACCTACCTGGACAAGGATCTGACCCTCAAGCACGTTGATTTCACCCAATTTGCCCAGACCAGGGTTCGCTCCCTGAACCGCAATCATTGCCTGGCCAAAAGCCGCATGAAAATCACCAAGCAGTCCGATGGCTCCTACGTGGCCCGGTACCACTCCATCGATTACGCCACCGTGCTCTGCAAGGTCAGCCGCTCTAAATCCAAGACCATTCCGTATGTCGCCGTCCTCCGCTACCACGAACTGGTCATGCAAGCCGTGGCCGAATCGCCCGATGCTTTCAGTCAAGCCGAATTCGTTGCCGTTTCAGTGATCCCGAACCGGCAGATTTTCAGCTACAAGAAAGGCTCCTGGCAATAAACAACACCCCGATTTTCTTTCCGCAGGCCTGAGGGCCGATCTTTGGTCGCGTCCGAGACTGTCGCACAATTGCAACGTCATCCCCACTGGCAGGAGATACGAATGGACGGAAGAAACCGCAAGGATGTCAAGCCCGGACAGCGGGTGAATATCGTCCTGAAACAGGACCAGCGCACCGGCAGACTCACCCAAGGCGTGGTAAGTCAACTGCTGACCAAATCCCCCACCCATCCCCATGGCATCAAGGTTCGACTTGAAGACGGTCAGGTGGGCAGGGTCAAGGAAATCCTGGCAACATAGGAACAAATAAATGGCTTTGCATATCTGGGTCGACGCCGACGCCTGCCCCAACGTCATCAAGGACATCCTGTTCAAGACCACCATGCGCCGGGAGATCGGCATGACACTGGTGGCCAACACCTCTATCCAGATCCCCTTGTCACCGCTCATCAACACCATAACGGTCGGTTCGGGCTTCAACGTGGCCGACAGCGAAATCATCCGGCTGGCCAATCCCGGCGACCTGGTCATCACCGCTGACATCCCCTTGGCCGATGCGATCGTGGACAAGGGAGCCACCGGCCTCAACCCACGGGGCGAGCTGTACACCAAAGACAACATCAAGGGATTGCTGCGCATGCGCAACCTGATGGAGGAACTGCGCAGCGGCGGCATGGCTCCGGGCGGCCCGCCTCCGCTCGGCCCCAGGGACAAACAGGAATTCACCAACCAGTTGGACCGGTTCCTGACCAGAAACGCAAAAAAGCCCGCCCTCAAATGAGGCCGGGCTTTCTTCATACAATATCTGCAACAAACAGAAGCTAGTCCATCTTGGCCTTGATGGCGGCAGCAATGGCCTTGCCCTGCTCGTAGCACTTGGCCAGGGCTTCATGATCGGGGATGAACTTGGTCTTGACCGGTTCGACGATCTCCATGTTCATGTCTTCAAGCCACTGGGTGAGCACCTTGACGCATTCGCCGGACCAGCCAAAGGAACCGATGGCCGAAGCGATCTTGTTCTGCGGACGCAGCCCCTTCATGTAGGTCAGCATGTCGGCCATGAGCGGCAGGATGCCGTTGTTGTGGGTCGGAGACCCGACGATGACGGCCGCAGCGTCGAACACTTCGGCCATGACATCGGAGTGGTGGTTGTTCTTCATGCACATCAACCTGACGGACACGCCTTCGTCGACAAGGCCGGTGGCCACGGCCTTGGCCATCTTCTCGGTGGAATGCCACATGGTGTCGTAGACGATGACCGCCTTGTTCTTGGGCTTCTGCTCGGCGTATTCCCGATATTTCCCCAGGGCCCAGGCGCAGTCTTCGTTACGGAACAGCAGCCCGTGATCCGGACAAATAGTATCGATCTCGAGATTCATCTCCTCAAGCGCATCCAAGGTCTTCAGGACCACCGGAGAGAACGGAAGCACGATATTGGCGTAGTAATTGGCCATCAGTTCTTCCAGCCGGTAGCGGTCCACTTCGTCGGCCCAGCGCTCGGACGTGGCCCAGTTCTGACCAAAGGCGTCGTTGGTGAACGCGATCTTGTCCTCCGGGCAGTAAGTCAGCATGGAATCGGGCCAGTGCAGCATACGGGTCTCGATAAAGCTGAGGTTCCGCTTGCCGATGTTGATCGTGGTGCCGGTGGGCACGACCTCCACGGGCCAATCCTTGTACCTGAAGTGGGCCATCATGGCCTTCTGCCCCATGGGGGAGGTGTATATCTTCTCAGGCTGATATTTTTCCACGGCCAGCGCAAGGCAGCCGGCATGGTCGGGCTCAAGGTGGTTGATCACGAAATAGTCGATCTTCCGATCCCCGAGTACCTGGGCGATATTGCACTGGAGGGTGCCCCAGAATTCTTCGGCCACGGTATCGATCAGGGTAACCTTCTCGTCCTTGATGAGGAAGTTGTTATAGGTCGTACCCAAGTGCGACTTGGAATACCCATGGAAGCTGCGACGGTTCCAGTCGACCGCACCTATCCAAAAAATTCCGTCTTTAATTTCAACAGGTTTCATTCTTCACTCCAAATTGAACAGCCAGTCAACTGTCCGGTAAAAAAAGGAGCGCGCCCCGAGGTTCGCGCTCCCTGCCCGTCAGGCCGGGCAACAAATTAGTCTTCGGGAACGAAATTGTCTTTGGGCGCACCGCAGACGGGACAAGTCCAATCGTCCGGAAGATCTTCGAACTTGGTGCCTGCCGGGATGTCTGAATCAGAATCACCCTCTGCCGGGTCATACACATAGCCACAAATCTCGCACACGTATTTCTGCATGGGGTCAGTCTCCTTTTGGTTAGATATAGTTGCAGCAGCCGCCGCCGCTGTCAACTTATCGGCATCGGTTTCAACGGGAAGTTCACAATCCGACTTGGTGGAACCAGGGCCCACGAGGGGCCGGAAGCATCGTTTGGTGCCGCCGCAAATCGGGCAACGCCAATCCTCCGGGAGATCCTCAAACCGAGTTCCTTTGGGTATCTTGCCTTTGCGATCCCCTTTGTCCGGGTTGTAAATATACCCGCAATTCACTGTCTGGCACTGGTACATTTCTTCGGGAAGCGCCATATCGTCTCCTCGATTCAAGGGATGAAAAGGGCAGGCCCTAAAGCCCGCCCCCATAAGACGCATTCTCGGCCTGGGCCCTATTTGGCGGCCCAGAGTCCATGAAGGTTGCAGTATTCCCGAGCCTGGAGGTCGCCGGAAAGTCCGCAGATGCAGAACTCAGCCTCAGGGGCCTCACCGGGCTTGAGCATCTTGGTAAGGACGACATCGCCCACCATGAGCTCGATCCACTCGATATAGTGCTTCTCCTCCATGGGATGGGGGACTCCACCAACCTTGACCGTGACCTTGTCGCCGTCCCGCTCGATCACAGGCACGTGCTTTTCCTTGGCGGCATCAACGGTGTTTTCCGTCATCAGGACCATGTCCTGCCCACAGCAAACCAGATCGCCGGCACCTTCGTGGATGGCAATGACGATATTTCCGCAGACATTACACTTGTAAACTTCACCCAGTTTGATTGCCATGTCGCATTCTCCTTGTTTGATTCGAGACTACCAGTTGGTGTCTTTAATTTCAAAATGAGCCTGGGGATGGTCGCAGGCCGGGCATTTGACGGGTGCCGTGGAACCATGGTGGTTGTAACCACAATTCTGGCAACGCCAGGTAATTTCGCTATCCTTTTTGAAAACCGTGCCGTTTTCGATGTTGGCGATCAGGGATTTATACCGTTCCTCGTGATACTGCTCGGCCACAGCGATATTCTCCATGACAGCAGCAATCTCGCTGAACCCTTCCGAACGTGCCACCTTGGCGAAATCAGGGTACATTTCGGAGTATTCTTCATGCTCGCCAGCGGCTGCGGCCTTGAGATTATCCAGAGTGGAGCCAATGACCCCGGCAGGAAAAGTCGCCGTAATTTCAGCCATGCCGCCTTCCAGAAATTTGAACAGGCGCTTGGCGTGCTCCTTCTCGTGATTGGCGGTTTCCTCAAATATCTTCGAGATCTGAACAAAGCCTTCCTTTTTGGCCACACTGGCAAAATAGGTATATTTATTGCGTGCCTGGGACTCCCCGATAAAAGCCGTAAGGATATTCTTTTCTGTTTGTGTTCCTTTGAGAGACATAGAGCTTCCTCCTGCGATTTTATCGCTTTTCATTAATATTTCCTGGCGTACCATTACACTAAAAGCAATCTGTTGTCGTATTATTTAGTGACAATATCAACTCACCATAAACAATATTGTTTATGCATACGACCAAATATAGGAATCATTCCTACTAGTATTTAAACCCGTTGTCAACCACATGACTCCAAGGTCATCGAATAAAACCATAAATAAAAACCGATTGCCAATACGGCAATCGGTTTCAAGCAAGAGTATATGGGAAAATTACTGTTGTGCTTCTTGGCAGCGGGGACAGATGCCCACGAACTCTACGTTTGTGGTCAGGATGGTATAGCCGCTGGTGCAGGATTCCGGGATGACAGGGATATCGATTTCGCATTCCACATCGGCAACAGCAGTGCAAACACCGCATCGGATATGCGGGTGGGGTTCGGGGTTGCCGTCAAACCGTTTCTGCTCGCCAGGAGCTCCCAACTTCAGGACCAATCCCCTGCTCGCAAGGAATTCAAGGTTCCTATACACAGTGCCAAGACTGATCCTGGGGATGATCTTGCGCACCATGTCGTAGACCTCGTCAGCCGTGGGGTGCGTTTTCACCTTAAGCAGTTCTTCCAATATGACTTTCCGTTGCTTGGAAAGCCTAAAGCCCATTTCTTGTGCCATGGGTCATCCTCCGTATTTAATAACAATTACTATTTGCTTCTGGTTATAAAGTCAAGAACTAACACATTCGAATCAAACCGGTCATTATACCAGAAACAATCATACTGCAAACGGCTTGAACCGGATATTCCAGGCAGGGCGCGGCCTTTCAGGCCAGTGACACGCATTCCGACCTGTTTGTCAGCCGTAAAGAACAAAAAAAGGCCCGGTGTAACACCGGGCCTTTTTTACTTATTACCTGTTAGTTTCTGAATTTGGACACCAATTCCGCCAGGTTCTGAGCCATTTCTGACACTTCCTGGATACCCAGGTTGGATTGGCGAATGCCGGCCAGAACTTCCTGGGAGAGATCGTTGATCTGCGTTACACGCGTATTGATCTCATCCGAAGTGGAGGACTGTTGCTCCGCCGCGGTGGCAATACCGTTGACCATGTCGGCGATGCTGTTGGAATGCTCGACGATTTGATCAAGCACACTGCCCGCTTCCTGGGCCATGCCGGAGGTGTTGATCACCCGCTTCTTGACAGTGTCCATCTCCTTGACCACATCCGAGGTGGACTGCTGGATGAGTGAAATGGCGCCCTCGACTTCCTTGGTGGCGTCCATGGTCTTTTCAGCCAGCTTCCTGACTTCGTCTGCGACCACCGCGAATCCGCGACCGGCTTCGCCCGCACGAGCGGCTTCAATGGCTGCGTTCAGGGCCAGAAGGTTGGTTTGGTCAGCGATATCATTGATGACCGCCATGACCTTGCCGATGTTTTCAGCACGGCTGGACAGGGACTCCAGGGCTTCGGCCAGATTCTCGGTAATGGCTGCCACGGAGTTGATCTCGTCCACGGTCTTGCCCACAATGGTGCCGCCGGAGGCCGCCACCTTATTGGCCTGATCAGAAGCCTCGGCCGTCTCGGAGGCGTTCTTGGCGACCTCCAGTACCGTGGCATTCATCTCTTCCATGGCCGTGGCCACCTGACTGGTCTGATCGGCCGTGGTATCCACGCCGCTGGCCAGTTGATCCATCTGCTCCGACAGGACGTTGGAAGCTTCGTTCAACTTGTTGGCCACTTCCGTGACCTCGTTGGCGACCACCAGCAGGTTCTGGCGTTGCAACTCGATATTCTTCTTGTCTTCTTCCTCACGGGTCAGGTCGATGAGCACGCAGATGACGCCCACGGTATCCCCTTCCGCATCCTTGAGCGGCGAAGCTTCAAAGAGCAGCGGGAAGACGGTTCCGTCGGGCCGGGTGTAGCTGAACCGCCCTGTAATGGGCTCGCCCAGACCAATGACTTCCCCGGCGTTGCAGGTCTTTGAGTCGCCGGATTCACAGGAGAACACTTCGGTCACGGAACGGCCCTTCACCTCGTCTTCGGCCAATCCCAGAATCTTTTGCAGGGGGGGATTGACGAATTGCAGACTCTGCTTGGCGTCGGTGACGAACAACGGAACCACAATGCCGTTGAGAACGGACTGGTTGTACTCGAGCTGGTCCTTGATCTGATCGACCATGGCCCCGAGATATCGGGACAGAGATCCAAGTTCATCGTCGCCGGCCACTGTGAACTGGGCTTGCAGGTTGCCACCCGCCACATCCTCGGCCGTGGAGGCTATGGACGTGATCCTGTTGACGATGGCCTTGCGCATGAAGATGATCAGCGCGGTCAGCAAGGCGATGACGCCAATTGCGGAAATACCGGCCGACTTGATTTGATTTTCCTTGAGGGCATTAAATTCACGGCTGACATCCACCGCCACGACCATGGCGCCAAGAATCTTCCGGGTCTTACCATGACAGTGATAGCAGAACGGATTGTTTTCAATGGATTTGATTTCAGTGAAATGAAGTTTGCCCTCGATTTCCTTGAGTTGGCCTTCGATCACTTTTTCCTTGAGTCCCCTCTGGATCAACTCGGGCAGTTCGCCCTCTTTACGCATGTCAAAAATATTCTTGCGCTTCGCTTCATCCACAGTGGAATAAGTGACTTCACCCTTGTAGTCAGTCAGGTAAACCTTGATATCGGGATACCTTTCGGCCATCTGGAGGAATTTGATTTCAGTGCCTTCGTTGTCCCCTTTGCTCATGGGATCTTCGATGGCGATGTAGAGCATATCGGCCACACGTTCGGCTGCGACCTCAACCTCATGCAGAGTGTGATTCCGGGTGGAAATGGAGCTGTACAGGAAGAGTCCCGTAAACGCCAGGATGGTCAATATGGATGAGAGCAGAATGAGTTTGACGCCCAGTGACCGTGAGATAAAATTCATACCGGCCTCCTAGTGAGCCCCGCCGTACAACAGCGGCTTGAAGTCAAACGCATCGACCCTTTCAGGATTGTGGCAGGTCTGGCAATCGTCCAGTTTCAGGTTGCCCTTGATCAGGTCGGGATCGCCGCCGGATTCGACATGGTCATATCCAGGCCCGTGACAGACTTCGCAACCTGCTTCGGCCAAACCGGGAGTTTCCTCGAAACTGACAAAACCGCCGGGCTTGCCGTAGCCGGTCATGTGACAGCCGTAACATTCCACGAGTTCTTCCTTGGTCAAATCTTCCATCATGATCCTGACGGACTCGCCCGAATGGGACTTTTTGGCGAATTTCTTGAAATGACTGAATTCTTCATCGTGGCATTCACCACACGCTTCAGAGCCCACATATCGGCCGGAATTGGTCCGGCCTGCGCCCGCCAAGGCCACTGTTACCACAAACGCTGCCAGCACGAGCATGAAACCGCCCCGGCACCAGACCGACCTTTTCAACATGAACCAACCCCCATAGCTATATCGAAATAAACGGTATCGTCAAAACCCGGCACCCCTAGCCGAACTTATTGAATATTTGCAAGTCACCTTAGAGAATAATTCAGTTTAGGTAAAGACGTCCATGCAATTGAACTCCCAAACCTCGCAGCTACCAGTCGAGTGTCCCCTTGAACGCCTCCGCAAGGGTCTCAACCTCCACATCCAATACAGCATTATCGTCAAAACGTACAATTAATTTAGAGGTATCTGCAACTCTGCCTATGCACCGGGCGATTTGCCCGGCGAACAGGGACTCGAAGGTTTCACTGTCAGTGGCGTCGACCGAGACCAGGAACCGGCTGGCTGATTCCGAATAGAGCACACCGGTCAGGTTCAGGTCGCCGCAGGTCGGCACCAGTGAAAGGTCTACCTCCGCACCCAAACGGCCACCGATGCACATCTCGGCAAGGGCCACGCCGAGTCCCCCGTCCGAACAATCGTGACAGGCGGTAATCAGTCCGGCCTGAGCAGCCGCGAACACGGCCTCGTATCGGGCCTTGGCGGACACAAGGTCCACCTGGGGTACGCGGGAATCCGAGAACCCGAGCTGCCGGGCGATTTCACTGCCGCCCATCTCCGGCTTGGTCAACCCGAGTGCATAGATGAGATCACCCGATTTCTTGAAGTCCGAGGTCAGGCACTTGTTCACGTCCGGAATGACGCCGATGACCGAGAAGAGCACGGTCGGTGGAATGGATATCTTCCGGCCGCCGCCCTTGTAGTCGTTCTTCATGGAATCTTTGCCGGACACGCAGGGAACGCCGAAGCCGAGGCAGTAATGAGCCAGGGCCTGGTTGGCGCGCACCAGCTGGGCCAGCTTGTAATGGCCGTCGGGGGTGGACTCGGACTGGACCGGGTCGCACCAGCAGAAGTTGTCGCAACCGGCCATGTAGCTGACGTCGCCGCCCACAGCCACGGCGTTGCGGATGGCTTCGTCAATGGCGTTGGCCATCATCCAGTAGGTGTCATAGTCTGAAAACTGCGGACAGATGCCATGGGAAACGACCAGGCCCCGATCCGATCCGTACTCGGGCCGGATCACGCCCGCATCGGAAGGGCCATCGCCGCACACGCCCACCATGGGCTTGATTGCGGATTTGCCCTGAACCTCGTGATCGTACTGCCGGACCACGTACTCCTTGGAACAGATGTTCAACCGCCCGAGCATGTCCTTGATCAGGCCGTTCTGATCGGCCGGGACCGGCACCTCGTCCTGGGCGAATTCGGGCCGTTTCCAGACCGCTTTCAGCTCCATCTGCGGCACGCCGTTGTGCAGGAATTCCATGTCCAGGCAGGTGACTATCTTGTCGCCGTAACGCACCAGATACTTGCCGGAATCCGTGAACACGCCCAACGCGGTGGACTCCACGCCCATCTCCTCGCTCAGGGCCATGAAACGGTCGAGCTTGTCCACGGGCACGGCCATGGTCATACGCTCCTGAGCCTCGGAGATGAGAATCTCCCAGGGACGCAGGCCATCGTATTTGAGCGGGGCCTTTTGCAGGTCCATGTCAAACCCGCCGGAATCCTCGGCCATCTCTCCCACGGAAGAGGAAAGACCGCCCGCGCCGTTGTCGGTGATGGCGTTGTACAGGCCCAGGTCACGGGCCCGCATGAGAAAATCGTACATCTTGCGCTGGGTGATGGGATCACCGATCTGGACCGCTGTGGCCGGGCTGCCCTCGTGCAGTTCCTCGGACGAGAACGTCGCGCCGTGGATGCCGTCCGCGCCGATGCGACCGCCGGACATGACGATGATGTCGCCGGACCTGGCGCACTTCTCATGCGAAGGCCGTCCTGCCACCGTCACCGGCATGGTGCCGATGGTGCCGCAATAGACCAGGGGCTTGCCCAGATACCGTTCGTCGAAAACGATGGACCCGTTCACGGTCGGAATGCCGGACTTGTTGCCGCCGTGCTCCACGCCTTCGCGCACGCCTTCGAACACCCGGCGCGGGTGCAGCAGCCTGGGCGGCAGCTCTCCTTCATGGAACGGGGAGGCAAAGCAGAACACGTCGGTGTTGCACAACAGGTTGGCCCCGATGCCGGTGCCCATGGGGTCGCGGTTCACGCCCACGATGCCGGTCAAGGCTCCGCCGTATGGGTCGAGCGCCGAAGGCGAGTTGTGGGTCTCCATCTTCACGCAAACATTGATGGTGTCGGAAAAACCGATGACGCCTGCGTTGTCCTTGAACACGGACAGGCAGTAGTCGCCGCCCTCACGGGTGGCCGCATTGCGCTCGCGAATCTGCCTGGTGGAACCCTGAATAAAGGTCTTGTACAGGCTGGACAGCTCAAGGGTCTTGCCCGTCTCCGGGTTCTCATAGGAAATTTTCGCGCTGAATATCTTGTGCTTGCAGTGCTCGGACCAGGTCTGGGCCAGGACTTCGATCTCGGCATCGGTGGGGTCGGCGGAAAGTCCGATTTTCTCCCGACCCGCACGGACCGCAGGGTCGGCGTAATAGGCCCGGATGTCGTGCATCTCGCGCAGGGACAGGGCCAGGGTGTTGGCCCGGGAAAAGTCCATCATCTCTTTGTCGGACATGGTGGACAGCGGGATAACGGCCACTTCATCGGAGGCCTGGCCCGTCACGCGGGCCGCCTTGGCCTCGAAGCCGGGATCAACCGCCCAGGTCCCGGCGGACTTGTACTCGAACCGCTGAATGAGTTCGTTGGCGAGCAGGTCCCTGGACACATGCTGGATACCGGCCTCGTCCATGTCCGCCTGGATGAGATACTGTTTGGAGGTGTAGACCTTGACCGCCTCCTGCTCCGCCTTGGACAGGCCGAGTACCACGCCGAGGGTCTCCTTGGCGGTGCGGCCCTCGTTGTCGGTCACGCCGGGCCTGAACCCGACCTCGATGATCCAGTCGAAATCACGGGCCAGGGGTTCGAGCGCCACCTCGTGCAACACCGGGTCATGCAGGGCGGCCCGTTCAAGCACCAGCTCCACCTGCTCCGGCGACACCCCTTCCAGGGTAAAAACGTTGACAATGCGGACGCCGTTCACGTCCATGCCGAGTTCGCTCTTGATCTTGCGGGCGATCTTCTCACCCAGCACGTCACGGACGCCTTCCTTCAGTCCAACGATCACACGACAAAGCATATCTGGTCACTCCTCTGGATATATAAAAGCGGAAGGCCAGCCTCCCCTTTCGGGTGACCGGCCTGAAATCACTTGGTTCTGGTCAATACGAAATCAGCAGCCTGCTTGAGCACAATCACTTCGGCACCCGGCTCGAAACCGCTCAGACACGCCTTGGCCTTCTCCACGTAGAAAGCGGCTTCCTCGCGTGTCTTTTCCGAATACCGCCCCTCCCGCACCTGATCCAGGATGTCCCTGCACTGAGTTTCGGTCAGGGATTTGTCCTTGAGCGCTTCGAGCAACGCGTCGTTTCCGGCCTCGTCAGCCTCTTCCATGAGAAGAATGAGCGGTAGGGTCACCTTGCCCTCTTTGAGATCACCGCCTTCGGGCTTGCCCGTCTCCGAGGTAGGCGAGGCATAATCCAGGGCGTCGTCCACCAACTGGAAGGCGATGCCCAGATTCAATCCGAATTCTCCGGCGGCATCCTCCTGCTCCGGGGTTCCCCCGGCCAGGGCTGCCCCGCAACGGCAGGCGCACTCGATAAGCCGTGCGGTCTTGCCGATAATGATCCGCATATAAGTTTCACGGTCCAGAGAAGGATCCTTGGAAAACTCAATTTCCTCGATCTCGCCCACTGCCGTCTCCATGGTACCCTTGGCCAGCAGCCAGGAAAGACGAGGTATGCCGTAGCGCGCCCCCATCTCGTTGGCCAGGGCGAGCAGCGCGTCACCGGCCAGGATGGTCTCGGTCCGGCCAAAGACCAGGTGTGCCGCGTCCCGGCCGCGCCGGAGTTCGGCGTCGTCCAGATAATCGTCATGCAGCAGCGTGGCCGAATGCAACAACTCCAGGGAACACGCTATGGCATGATAGTCATCCTTGCGGTACCCCAAGGCACGGGCAAAAAGCAGCGTGAGCAAAGGCCGGATGCGCTTGCCGCCCGACCCGATGATATGCTTGGCGACGTCCCGGACCAGCCCGTTAAGCTGATCGGCTTCTCTTTCAAGAAACTCATTTATTTCGGGAAGTTCCCTTTGAAAATATTTTACTAATTCGTCCATATCCCTACCACTATGTCAGGTTGCCGTTTGCGGGGCAAGCCCCGTTTTAGCCGGTGAAAAGTTCGGCTGTTGCGCTCGAAAGCGCCTTGAGAGCGCCCTTCAAATCCCAGTCTTCGGCCGCACGGGAGCCGACCAGATTGGAAATGACCCTCACCTCCAGGAAAGGCACCCCCTTCTGCATGACGGGATAGGCCAAACCAAACCCCTCCATGTTCTCCATGTTGGCGTTGCAGGAGAGTTTGAGCCAGCCCGCACGATCCGGTGTGCCGGTCACCCCGGATACGGTCACGCTGGAAGCGCGCAGCCACTTGGCCCCCAGACTCAAACCCATTTTCCGGGCATCGTTGACCGGATTCAGCTTGACCCGGTTCCAGACCGGCTGGCCACCGACCTCGCCCAGGGCAAAACCGATGGCCTTGGGATCAACGCTCCCTTCCTCGTCCAGCAGCCCGTATTCGGGCCAGGTTTCCTGCCAGGCGTAACAGACCGAAGTCATGGGAGTTTCATCAAGATCATATCCCCCGGCAATGCCGAGGTTGACCACGCCCGCCAGGTCGGTCCGTTCCAGAAGTCTTCCTGCGGTCAACGCCGTGTTGACCAACCCCACGCCGGATACGGCCAGGAGCAGGGAGCGGTTCTTGAACGCATACTCCGCAGTCTCGCCCTGTTCCACCTTGGGAGCGTTTGGAAAAGCGGCCTTCATCTCATTGGCCGTTGCGGCCATGACTAATATCATTCAGTGTCCTTACAGCCGCCAGTAGGCGACCTTTTCCGTTTCAAGGTCGTCACGATCGAAAAATCCTTTCACGTCCACCACCAGGGCCTTGGCCGGATCGACAAACCAGCTCTTGATCTGACGGACCGCAAGAGACTTGTAGGCTGCATGGGGCACGGCCAGGATCAAGGCATCGAGATTGCGCAGGTCGTCCAGGCTGCACAGATCGACACCCAGCTCTTCACGGGCCTCCTCGCGATCCGCCTCGGCATCATGCACCAGCACCTCCACGCCGTAGTCTTCCAGCTCCGCGAGGATATCCACCACCCGGGTATTGCGCAGGTCCGGCACATTTTCCTTGAAGGTCAGGCCGAGTACGCCCACACGCGCTCCCTTGATCTTGCAATCGTTGCGGATAAGCCGCTTGATGGTCGATTCGGCAATGAACTTGCCCATGTTGTCGTTGATCTCGCGACCAGCCAGGATGACATGAGGGTGGAGGCCCAGAGCCTGGGCCTTGAAAGTCAGGTAATACGGGTCCACGCCGATGCAGTGGCCGCCCACCAGGCCGGGTTTGAAAGGCAGGAAATTCCATTTGGTGCCCGATGCTTCGAGCACGTCGAGGGTGTCTATGCCCATGGTGTCGAAGATGAGCGCCAACTCGTTCATGAGCGCGATATTCAGATCGCGCTGGGTGTTCTCGATGACCTTGGCCGCCTCGGCCGTGCGGATGTCCGGGGCCAGATGCGTCCCGGCCTCCACCACGGTGCCGTACACGTCCTGCAACAGCCTGCCCGAAGGTTCGTCCTGACCGGCCACCACCTTGACGATGGTCTCCAGCCGGTGAATCTTGTCACCGGGATTGATGCGCTCGGGCGAATAGCCCACCCAGAAGTCGCGCCCGCACTTGAGCCCGGATTCGGCCTCAAGAATGGGCACGCAGACCTCCTCGGTCAGGCCGGGGTAGACCGTGGATTCGTAGACCACCACGGAGCCGGGCTGCAGATGCCTGCCCACCGAAGCGCTTGCGCCCTTGACAGGCCGCAGGTCCGGGGACCGGAACTCGTCTATGGGGGTGGGCACGGCCACCAGAATAAGCCGGGTCTTGGCCAATGCAGCCAGATCGGCTGTGAATGTCAGATCCACATCGTCGCCCACGGTGGCGAAATCCACTTCATTGGTGCGGTCGATGCGCCGGTTCAATTCGCTGACACGTTTTTCGGACAGGTCCACGCCCAGCACCCGGAAATGACGGCCCAGAGCCACTGCCAGGGGCAGCCCCACATAGCCCAACCCGACCACACCGATGGAATCGGCCTTGTTCTGCAACTGTTCGAAGGTAATCATATTCATATATTTTCTCCGGTCACCCTGTCCGGGTGGACACAATTTCCGTTCTGTGGCTTACTAGGCGCCATGAACATCGATTGGTCGCTTCTTATCTCTGCCGTGGGGTTGGCCCTGATATTCGAAGGCATCCCCTATTTCCTGTTCGCCGAACGCATGCCCCTGCTGCTCCTGCGAATGGCCCAGCAGCCCGCCAAGTTTCTGCGTTTCATAGGGCTGTCGGCCATCATCCTCGGCCTGCTGGTCATCTCGTTCGCTCGCTCTCTAGTCCTTTAGAGGCCGGGTTGTCCAGAAAGCCCCTTGCCCCTTCGGGGAGCCGAAGACCCTTTTGAAAAAGGCTCTTCGGAATCTTCAAGACTTTATGTCGCCCGCTTCGCGGAAAGGGCATCACTTCTTCTTTGTGCCTTTCTTGGGGGCGGATTTCTTCTTGGACACGCTCTTTTTCGGGGCAGCCTTCGCCTTGGGCGCACTTTTTTTCGGAGCGGCCCTTGTCTTGGACGCAACCTCCTCCGGAGCGACTGAAGCAGCAGAAGCCTTGGGTTGTGCCATGGGCTTTTCAGCCACATGCAAATACACGATCCCGGACATCATGGGCACGTTGTATACCCGCTCGAACCCGGCGTTGAGCAGTTCATTACCCAGGGCGCGCTCGTCCGGGAAGCTCTTGATGGTTTCGGCCAGATAGCGGTACGCGCCCGGATCGCCGGAAATACGGTCGCCGATGAACGGCAACAGGGTATCCAGATAAAAATTGTACAGCCCCTTCCAGACCCGTTTCGAACCGGTGCCGAACTCCAGGATGCACAACCGCGTCCCGGGCTTGAGCACCCGGAAGAACTCGGCGTAGGCCTCCTCGCGGGGCAGGATGTTGCGGATGCCGAAGGCAATGGTGGCCGCGGACATGCATTCGTCCGGCAAAGGCAGGAGACGTCCGTCGGCCTGGACCGGAAAGATGCGCTCTTCGCGCCCCTCCTTCAGCTTCTTAGCCTTGCCTGTTTCCAGCATGGGCAGGGCAAAATCCAGCGCCGCCACCCGGCAATCCGGGTATTGACGCAGAAGCTCCATGGACACGTCCATGGTGCCTGCGGCCAGGTCGAGCACCGTGCCGCCCGGTTCGGGCCTGGCCGCCTTGGCCAGCCGGTAGCGCCAGTAGATATCCTGACCAAGGGAGAGGGCGTGATTGAGAAAGTCGTACCAACCGGCAATACGGCCGAACATGTCGGCCACCCTTTTGCCGTGCTCGGCATGGGTGCTGGCCCCGGTGTGGGATTCACATTCGGGTCCGGTCATTACTCGGTCTCTTCCGGCTCTTCGATGCAGCGCGATCCGTCTCCGGCAGTCTCTCCGGTGATGGTGCGCATGATGTCCTTGTAGATGACGTCAAAGTTCTGACCGAAGTTGGCAGGGGAAATTCGCCCCACCTCAATGAATTTGATGACCACTTCCTTGGCCACCTGAAGCGCCTGCTTGTCGTACTTGTCCATAACATTCTCCCGTTTTTCAAAGGAAAAACCGCCCGGTGGGAAATGGCCTTGACCAACATAGTCAGGGTAGCCGGGCGGGAAAAAGAAAGAAACCTGAAAGCCCCCTTCTTTTTTCGGGGTCAGTAGCATGGTCGGGGCGGGTTCGTCGAGGAGTTTAGGGGAGGCTTTCAGCGGGTCGGCAATGACAAAATCCGACCTTGATTCCGTCAAGCCGATCAAAGTCGAAGCGGGCTATATTGAGGTTTGGCAACAGGAGGCGACAGCCAGACGGTTCCGACCATCGTGCTTGGCCCTGTAGAGAGCGAAATCCGCACTCTCGACGATACGCGCCGGGGTGGTCAATGCGCCGTCATGGACATACAAGCCGATGCTGGTGGTCACCGTGAGCCGCTGTCCCAACACCGCGAAAGGCGACGCCCCGACACTATGCAGGATTCGCTCTCCTACGGCCCGGGCAGAGGCACCCCCTTCGCCGGGCAAAAGGATCACGAACTCGTCTCCTCCGAGCCGGGCCACTACGTCCTGACCGCGCACGGCCCCGACGCACCGCTCGGTGAACTGGCGAAGCACGCCGTCACCCACGGCATGCCCATGGGTGTCGTTCAGGATCTTGAAATGGTCGATATCAAGGATAAGCACGGCAAACGAATCCCCCTGATCAATGGCACCGTCCACATGCTTTTGCAGCTCTCGCCAAAACATCCTGCGATTCAGGACCCCGGTCAACGGGTCGGTGACCGCTTCCTCGCGCAACCGATCCTCCTCCTGCTTACGGGCTCGGATATCCACGGCAATGCCCGCGAACTGCTCGGGCTGTCCCCGATCATTCCGCCTCAGGTTGCCGATCAACTCCACCCATCGGAGGTCGCCGCAGTCCGTGAACACTCTCAGGTCATGACGGAAAACATTCTTTCTCGAAGCCATGTAGTCACGGATTTCCCGAAACAAAGGACCACGGTCGACGGGATGAACGAGCCGAATGGCGGAGCGCAAGGAGAGGTTGTAATTTTCCATGGGCATGGGCACGGTGTGGATCAACTCGGCAGCACACCACACCTGCCCTGTCTTGAAATCATAGGCCCAGGCACTGCTGTCCGTGATCTGTCGCAAGATGCCGAACTGCTTACGCTTGGCGCTCAAGCGGTCGCGCAACACAGCGTTGGAGATAAGATAACCGGCAGTCCTGAGCAGGGCTATCTCCACGTCGTTCCAATCATATTCCCGCTCACAGTCGTCAAACCCGAGGGTGCCCCACCATTCGTCATCCACCATGATCGGGATGGTCAGCATGGACTTGATCTTCTGCGTGCTCAGATTTTCGTGCAAATACCCGCGCTCAAGCTGGCTCACTATCACCTTCTGCCACTCGCCGCGCTGGCGACTCTCGATCAAGCTCCGGTATTCGGGCTGGTCAATGGTTACGGTGAACATGCTGAACATGGACATGCCGATCTGCACGTACTTCGGATCGGACGCCCACTCGAAAGTGTAATTTTGCGTGATATGGGCGGGAGAAACCTCCACAGTCTGGAATATCCAAACACGGCTGACCCCGGTGACACGGCCCAGGGCCGCCAACAAATCGTTGACCCCGTCAGGCCACCCTTTCCCCGATGTCAACTCCTCGGCGCTCCGTGCGATGGCGGACAACAGGGCCGCATTGCTGCCTTCCTCGTAAGAAACGCCGAGATTGTCGAATTTCCCTGTCTGCATGGGCATACCGTTACAGTCAACCATATCAAAGACAAGGTCAAGAAAAGGCAAAGGGATATCCAACTTGCATTACACCCAAACCATGGGTACAATTTCGACGATGTACTCTTTCAACTACCTCAAGAAGAAACGATGTTCCTCCTTCGGTTGGATTCCCTGCGTAATGCTCGCCCTCTTGTTCTGCGCCGTTGCCCCTTCCCCTGTCGCCTCGGAGGTCATCGGGACCGTGGACACGGTGTTTCATATGTTTTCGCGGGATGACGACATCGTGGTGGAATCCTTTGATGACCCTGACATACCGGGCGTGACCTGTTACCTGAGCCGGGCACGCAAGGGCGGGATCAAGGGCATGGTCGGCGTGGCCGAAGATACCTCGGACGCCTCCATCGAATGTCTCTGCACCGATGACATCACCGTGCCGGAACGTATCAAGAGCGGGAAAGAAAACGGCGCAAAGATATTCAAGAAAAACACCTCCCTCATCTTCAAATCCATGCAGGTGGTCCGTTTCTATGACCAGAAACGGGACGTGATCGTGTACATGGTCTACAGCGACAAGGTCGTGGAAGGCTCGCCGAAAAACAGCATCACCTGCGTCAAGGTGAAATGATGCTCAGGGCCAGGGACGTGAGAGGGGATACCTTTCGCCTCTGCTGAAAGCGGTCATTTACGACACGGATCAGAATTTCCAGAGAATACGCGCGTACCCACCCAGGGCATTGTCCAGTTTGTACGAGGACTTGTAACTGCCTGCCTTGTTGTAGAGCCTGTACTCGCGCCCGTAATGGTATTCCGGGCCGATGCTCAAAGTCAGATTGTCGCTGGGCAAATAGTCCACGTAGACACCGACCTTGGAGCGGACCAGGCCAAGATACCCGTTCCCGTATACCGGGTTGTCCGCTGCCAGGCGATAGGTCTTCTCCGCCCTTGATATGGCAAAATTCAGTCCGATCTTGTCCGATCCTTCTTTGGCGTTCTCGAACAATCCGATTGATTTCATGGCCTCACGCAGGGTCTTTTGCGACACGGCCACGGCCAGACCAAACTCGACCTCGCCGAAAAGATCCTGGCTCAGGGCGGACACGGCAAGTGTCCGGGCAGTGATGCCAAGCATCCAGCCGTTCCAGAAATCATAAGCAACGCCGCCGTCAAAACCCACGCCCACGGCCCCTGGAAGCGACTCCTCGAACGAGGAATTAACCGCGCCGTTGAGCCAATACCGCCATTTATCCGCGAATTTGTTGTTGAGCAACCGCGCCTGGAGGGTGATATCGTGGAGGTTGTGCCAGGGGGCAACAGAGCGATCCGTATTGAAATTGCGCGCCACATCGGCCTTGGAGCCCCAGAAAAAATGGGACAATTCATAGGAGAGATGGAAAATGGCGTAGTCGGCGGACAGGGAGGAGCGGGACACGCTCACGCTGCCCAGGCCGTTGGTGAAATCCGCGTCGCTGATGTAGCCGAAGTCCGCCTGCAATTGCAGATCACTGCTCACGTTGGTGGGCGAAGCGAGCAAAAAATCCGGCTCGGCACCAAGTTGAAAACCGGTGTCGGCCAGAACCGGGGGCACGCAGCACAGCAACGCCAGAACGAATGCAAAGAGGCGAATCATACCGGGAACAGCTATCCTGTTGTCCGATTTTAGGCAATAGGCCGGCACCCCGAAAGGCTACCGTAAAAAACAAAAAAACGCCCGGTCCGGCCAGTGCCGGACCGGGCGTTCCCGTTGATCTCATGAGAACGGCCTAACTGCCGCAGCACTTCTTGTATTTCTTGCCGGAGCCGCAGGGGCAGTCGGCATTTCTGGATATCTTGGGAGCCTTCTTGACCGTCTCGACCTTTTTGGACTGTGCGGATTCGTGGTCGGTATACTCCAGGTTGTCGGAACCTTCGTGCTTGAATTCCTCGTCCTTGACCTCGGCCTCGATGCGCAGGTGGGAAAAGGCGCGCAGGGCGTTCTCCTTGATGGTGTAGACCAACTCGGAAAAGAGGGCGAAGCCTTCGCGTTTGTATTCCTGCTTGGGGTCCTTCTGGCCATAGCCGCGCAGGCCGATGCCGTCACGCAGGTGGTCCATGTTGAGCAGGTGTTCCTTCCAGTTGCGATCCAGCGAATCGAGCATGAAGTATCGCAGGACTTCCTGATAATGATCATTGGTGGAGGCGCGCAGGTAGGAAAAGATCTCGTCCACCCACTCGCGGGCCTGCTCCATGCTCGGCAGCTTGGCGGCATGCCATGTCTCGAAACGCTCGAAGTTGAAGACCTCTTCCAGACGGGCACGCACGGAATCAATGGTATCCTGATCCGGGTCCTTCATATCCAGGGCCGGTTCAAGGATTTCTTCCAGAAGGTCCATGGCGTATTCCAGGGCAATGCCCTCCACCTCGGAGGTCTTCATCAGGTCGTGCCGGAGGCCGTAGATGGCCCCGCGCTGCTGGTTCATGACGTCGTCATATTCCAAGAGCTGCTTGCGGATTTCGTAATGATGCCCTTCCACACGGGTCTGGGATTTTTCGATGGCGCCCGAAACCATCCGGTTTTCGATGGCCATGCCGTCTTCCAGTCCGAGCTTCTCCATGATGCCCTTGAGCCGGTCGGAACCGAACAGGCGCATCAGGTCGTCGTCCAGGGCCAGGTAGAAACGGGAGGAGCCGGGGTCGCCCTGACGGCCCGCACGGCCGCGCAACTGGTTGTCGATGCGCCGGGATTCGTGGCGCTCGGTGCCGATGATGTGCAACCCGCCCAGTTCGCGCACGCCCTCGCCGAGCTTGATGTCCGTGCCGCGGCCCGCCATGTTGGTGGCGATGGTGACCTTCTTCTTCTGGCCCGCTTCGAGCACGATCTCGGCTTCCCGCTCATGCTGCTTGGCGTTGAGCACGTTGTGGGGAACCTTGCGTTTCTTGAGCAGATCGGAAAGCAGTTCGGACTTCTCGATGGAGACCGTGCCGACCAGGGTGGGCTGGCCGCGCCGATAGCAGTCCTCGATGTCCTCGGCAATGGCCGCGTATTTCTGTTCCTGGGACTTGTAGATGGCGTCCGGGTTGTCGATGCGGATCATGTTCTGGTTGGTGGGGATGACCACCACATCAAGGCCGTAGATCTGGCCGAATTCCACGGCCTCGGTGTCGGCCGTGCCGGTCATGCCCGCCAGTTTCTCGTACATGCGGAAATAGTTCTGGAAGGTGATGGAGGCCAGGGTCTGGTTCTCGGCCTCGACCTTGACGTTCTCCTTGGCCTCGATGGCCTGGTGCAGCCCGTCGGACAGGCGGCGGCCCGGCATGAGGCGGCCCGTGAATTCGTCAACCAGCACCACCTGATCGTCCTTGACGATGTACTCCACGTCCTTGAGGAAGCAGTGGTGCGCCTTGAGCGCCTGAAGCACGTGGTGCTGGAGCGAGATATGCTGCGGGTCGAACAGGTTGTCCACTCCGAGCAGCCCCTCGATCTTTTCCACGCCCGCATCGGTCAGGGTGATGGCCTTGGTCTTCTCGTCGAGCACGAAATCGCCGTCGGGAATGGCGTCCTTGTCCTCCGGGTCGGTGGGATTGGACTTGACCAGCTTGGGCACGATGGCGTCGATGCGGCGGTACAGGCCGGAGGATTTCTCGCCCGGACCGGAAATGATCAGCGGAGTCCGCGCCTCGTCGATGAGGATGGAGTCCACTTCGTCGACAATGGCGAAATTGAGCGGCCGCTGGACCAGCTGCTCCTTGTAGAATTTCATGTTGTCGCGCAGGTAGTCGAAACCGAACTCGTTGTTGGTGCCGTAAGTGATGTCCGCGGCATAGGCTTCCTGGCGCTGCTGGTCGGTCAGCCCGTGCACGATGACGCCCACGGTCAGACCGAGGAAACCATAGAGCTGGCCCATCCACTCGGCATCACGCGCGGCCAGGTAGTCGTTGACCGTGACCACGTGCACGCCCTTGCCGGACAGGGCGTTCAGGACCACGGCCAGGGTGGCGACGAGCGTCTTGCCCTCACCGGTCTTCATCTCGGCGATCTTGCCCTGATGCAGGACATATCCGCCGATAAGCTGCACGTCGAAATGGCGCATGGGTGGATCGAACGCGCGTTTGCCCGCCTCGCGCACCAGTGCGAAGCACTGTGGCAAAAGGTCGTCCAGGGTCATTTCCCCGGCGGACACCTGCCCCTTCCACATGGCGACCTTGGCCGGAAAATCGGCATCGGACAGGGCTTGCATCTCGGGTTCGAGCGCATTGATCTGCTCGATGACGGGCTTGAGTTTCTTGAGATATCGGTCGTTTTTGGAACCGAAGATCATTTTAAGCATTCTGTTGGGTCTCCTGGAAATCTTTGGCGGCCTTGGGCGCGGCCGCGAACGCTGTTGTGCATGATATAGTCGGAAACGGGAAAGTCAACGCGACAATGCTGTGACAAACGGATTTTCCCGGCGTTCAATCGGATATCACAAAGAAGACCGCCCGTAAAAGGGGCGGCCTTGATGGTTTCGACAGAGATGATCCGGATCATTCGACAGGCACATCCGCATACGGCCCCACACCCGGCGCATCGGCAGGTTCGGGCTGCACTGTCCCGCCTTCATACCGCAGCCGGAGTTTTTCGTACCAGACCGCGTTCATGACCAGCATGACGATTTCCAAAAGGACACAGACAGTAAATATGGCTACCATAGACAGGATGGACACCAAGCCGAGGGAACCGTCCGTCCAGGTCGTGAACGCACATATCTCCAAGACCAGGACCAGGACAAAAACCGGAACCATAAGGATGAACATTGCCCAGAACATGCGCCAGGCATGGCCCCTGGTCACGGCGAAAGCCTCCCTCACACCCACGACATGCCCCACTGCCGCGCCGGGGATCATAACAGAGAGGCGCAGTATCAGACCCCACATGACAACATTGCCGATAATCCCGACAGGGATAATCAACAGCATCCACACCCAGCTCATTTCACCGCCGTCCTGAGGCATGAGGAAATACATGCCCACGCCCACTGGTACTGCGAGCATGAGCATACTTCCCATCAGGACCAACCACATGACGAGTACCCGCAGGAAAACCCGGCCCATGGCAGCGGGCAGCCTCTCCGGGAGAACCACCCCCGCGCCCCGTTGCATGGTCACGGCCAGATGGTTGACCGTGGTGAGCAAGAAAATTACGGCCAGCACATGGAGGATGAACCCCAGGAAGAAAAACACACCGGACAGTGACGGTACCAGGATAGACGACCCCATCAACATTAAAAACGGCAAACTGCTGACGAGCAGCAATCCCAGAAACGTCCACTTCCTCGCCCAACCTATGCTGAAGGCTTCCTTGACCACTGCAAAAGGAGAAATCTTATCCGACATCACATTGCCTCTCATGCTTCCTGGTTCTGAACGAAGTCTGCATCCGTGGACGGCAGCACCGTTGCTCCCTCTTCCTCTTGGACAGTTGTTTTCCGAACAACCTCATACCGCTCCCTGAGCCGGACGTACCAGGCCGAATACATCATCAGGGTAAACACGGACAACGCCCCGGTCACCACGGACATGCTGAACCAGAGAGGATCAAACACGCTGGGAGCGGAACCGTCACCTGAAAGGAGAAAAAAGCCCGAGCAAACAAAAGCCAACAGAAGCGGTAATGCCGTCAGAATCATTCGGAGCGTGTGCCCTTTACCCAAACGCCATGCCAGCGAGTAATCATAGTGGTCGTCGACGGCAATCGCCGTCAGAACGAATCCGTATCGAAGCAGTACGATTACGCCGATCGGCTCGCTGACTAGCATTAAAATCATCTCCACATGTTCTGCGCCAAAAAGCACCCCAAGTCCCACACTGGGAAGGAAGCCCCCAACGAACGCCAGAAATTTGGTCAATATTTTTACGGCTATCAACCCCAGGACAAACTTCCAAAGCTTCCCTACGGGTTCCTCTTTCCCCCTCAGGGTTTGGATGGTGCAATGGATGATCCGGCGATACAGCCATGGCGTGACACAGATGGCGAGCAAGATAACCACAAGGCCGTCATGGGAAGCTTCTTCAGGAAGAACGGAAACCCAGGCGATCCCATAGTCAACGAGAACGGCCATGGAGATGAGAAGAAGATACCCAGTCGGATTGTGCCTGAACGTACCCACCGCTTCTTTCACAATCGCCACCGGAGAAATCTTGTCCGACATGTGCACCTACCCTATTATTTCCAACCAATGCCCCACTTCCACGCCCTCATCCGCTGTTGCCGAGAGCTGGGCCAGACAGGCGGAACAGCCAGACAGGACCATGTCCGCTCCCTTGAGCGCATCCCAGCATTTCCGGTTGACCGGCTCGGTCAATCCTGGCGCGGCCAGACGCATGACGCCGCCGAAGCCGCAGCACTGTTTGTCCGTGGCCGCGATCAACCGGCCGCCGAGCACGGCCTTGAGCCACACCCCGTCCCGGTCCGCCCCATTGGCGTGACAGGGACGATGATAGCCCAACCTTTCCGGCACGTTGGCTGATACCATAAAAGCAATACCCTGCATAGCACTCGATAACGGGAAAAGAGATTCCTTCCACGTTTTCCCTTCTTCCTCGGACTCGAAGCACCCCTCATAGGCGGCCAGTCCGGCCAGACAGGTGGCGCAAAACACGGCCATTCTCGGTTGTCCGGCCTTGCGCCAGACCGCGACATTCTTCCGGGCCATGGCCTGGGATTGGTCGGCGAATCCGGCACCCTTGAGACCCGAGCCGCAACAGGTGAAATCACCGGGCAGGACCTCCACGCCCAGACCGTCGAGCAGACGCAATGCGGTCATGAGCCAGCGGCCCTGCACGTAATTGGCGGTGCAGCCTGCGAACAGGAGCATCTTCTCGCCGCGCCAGGTGTCGGGGAAGGATTCGGGCATCAGAAAGGGAGTCAGGCCAGGACCGCCGGACAGCCCGGCCAGCATCTTGAGCATGGGGCCGAGTTTTTCGGATTGGAATTGTTTGGGAATGAGTTTGGCTGCCTTGGAGCCGGGGGACCAGAGCTGTTTTGCCAGGATCAGCCAGGTCTTCCACAGCCATGACTTGAAATTCGGATGGGCCGTCCGCAACCCGGCCACCAGCGCAGGCACGTCCATGCCCTGGGAGCAGACCGCCTTGCATCGCCCGCAGCCAAGGCACAGCCCTGCCAATTGGGCCGCGTCCTCCCCGGACAGCCGATCGGGATTTTCGGTCAGCACACGACACAGGTCCGCCTTGGCCCGTGGGCCGAGCTCCTCGCGCCCGGTGGCGTTCAGCAGCGGACAGACCTCCAGGCACTTGCCGCACAAAATGCATTGGTTGGACATAATGCTCTGGTCCTACCCGCCTTCACGGGCCTTGGCAATATTCAAGAATGGGACCGGGACATGACCAGAGATTTCGCAGGGCGGCTACCACCCCTTGCCGGGGTTCATGATTTCATGGGGATCAAAGGCTCGCCTGACGTCCGTCATGATCCGCAGTTCCTCTGCAGAGAGCTGCTCGGCCACAAAGGAAGCCTTGGTCAGGCCGGTGCCATGCTCGCCCGAGATGGTGCCGCCGAGTTCCACAGCGGCCCGGAACAGCAGTTCCTTGACCTTATGGGCAGTCTCCACCTCGGCCGCAACGGCTGCGTCGTGCATGAGATTGGTGTGGATGTTGCCGTCACCCAGGTGACCGTAACAGAGCACGGGTAGGCCGAAATCACGGCCCGCGGCCTGGGCTGTCTCCACCAACCGGGCGACTTTGCTGCGCGGCACAGAAATGTCTTCGGAAATCTTGCTCGGTTTCAAACGGTAGGATGCCGGGGATATATCGCGGCGAACCGCCCACAGGGCCTCTTCATCTGCTCCGCTGCCCGTGACCACCGAGACCGGACGCACCAGCTTCAACGCGGCATTCAACCGCCGAACCTCGGCGGCCACACCTTCGGTCGTGCCGTCCAGCTTGAACAGCAACGCGGCTTCGGCATCATCGGCCAGAGGAATGTCACTGCCCATGCGCACGGCCTTGAGGGTCATGACATCCATGAACTCGCAGGCGCTCGGCAGCAGCCCGGCTTGGAACACGGCCATGGCCCCGTCCATGGCGGAAGCCAGATCCGAAAACCCGGCCAACACCGAGGTCGAGGATTCGGGCAATGGAACGAGCTTGACCGTGATCCCGGTGATCAGCCCGAGTTTGCCGTTGGCCCCGACAAAAAGCCGTTTCAGGTCCAGACCGACGACATCCTTGTGGGAACGTCCGCCCATGGTCAGGACCTTGCCCCCGGGCAGCACGGCCTCCAGGCCGAGCACCCAGTCGCGGGTCACGCCGTATTTCACGGCCCGCAACCCCCCGGCGCAGGTGGAGATGTTTCCGCCCACAGTGGAGGTCTTCACGCTGGCCGGGTCCGGCGGATAGAAAAGCTTCTTTTTGGCGCAGGCGGCCTGCAATTCCGCCGTGACCACGCCCGGTTCAAGCTCGGCCACGAAGTCTTGGTCGTCGATGGTGATGATCCGGTTCATGCGCAACATGGAAACCACCACGCCGCCAAGGACCGGCACCGCGTTGCCCACCTGCCCGGTGCCGCGCGACCGCCCATAGATGGGCATACGCTCAGCATCCGCCCACCGGAGCAGTTCGACGATCTGTTCACGGTTCTCAGGCCGGACCACGGACCACGGCACGGCCCGCTCCCGGCTGGCATCCGTGGCAAAGGCGTTCAAGGCCTCGGGCGCGAGCACGCACCCGTCACCGGGAAAAAGATCGGTCAAAAAGGCCGCATGGGCCGATGTCAGGGATTGGGCGTATGGCATGGGGCGAAAGTACGAGGGGTCCGCCCCACTGTCAACAAGGGGGAAGACGTTGGGCGGTGCCAACGTCGAAATCGAGGCATTTGGATGATTATACGGAGCGCATCCGCGGTGATCCTTTGTTCGTCATCCCAATAATGGGTTATGCCTCTTTGTTGATGACGTAGCGCATTCGCGGTGGGAGTTAGGCTCTATATCCTTTTGAAGTGTTGCGCTCTTACAGCGCCCTACTTTTGTTCAAGGCGACAAAAGTAGGCAAAAACACCTTTTTTTGGGCTGTGATCCTGGACCCGAAGCCAAGAGCCTGTAGGCGGCTTTCGCTGCCCGAAACGACTGTCCACCCTGTGGACTCAATCGGGCTGCGCTTCGCCGCCCGAGACAGGCTCTAAGCTTCGGTTCCAATTGTCGGTCGTTGTAAGGGGCAATGGGGATGGTGTTTTTTTGTTGGATTAGGTTCTTCGGTTTTTCGGGACGGCAGGCTTCAGCATAGGTTTTGGGCGAGTGTTTTGTTCGGAGCGCATCCGCGGTGGTGATGAGCGCGTTCTCCGTACGAGGTGTCGTTGTTTGTTTGATACGTAGCGCATTCGCGGTGAGGGTTAGGCTCTATATCCTTTTGAAGTGTTGCGCTCTTACAGCGCCCTACTTTTGTTCAAGGCGACAAAAGTAGGCAAAAACGCCTTTTTTGGGCTGTGATCCTGGAATCGGGACCAAGAGCCTGTAGCGCGGCTCCACTGCCCGGGAAAGAAAGTTCGTAAACGAACGCTTTCCGGGCCACGCTCCGCCGCGCATCACAGGCTCTAAGCCCCGCTTCCAATTGCCCATCGCTGTAGGATGCTTCAAAAACGGCGTGGCGAGTTCGGACAAAGAAAAAGCGGATTGCCTTTCGCATCCAGTGGAGCGCCTTGGATGCCAACGGCATCCAACAGCGGCTCTCGTCCCCGACCCCCTCCCGCGCAGACCTTCCCCTACGGCAGCAAGCCCTCCCACCAACGC
>NZ_QTZO01000015.1 GCF_004025585.1 Pseudodesulfovibrio sp. S3 | reverse complement strand
CCGTAGGGGAAGGTTTGCGCGGGAGGGGGTCGGGGACGAGAGCCGCTGTTGGATGCCGTTGGCATCCAAGGCGCTCCAGGTTGACGAAGGGCAATCCGTTTTTTCTTTTTGTGTCCGAACTCGCCACGTTGTTTTTGAAGCATCTTACAGCGATGGGCAATTGGATGTGGGGCTTAGAGCCTGTTGTGCGCGGCGGAGCGTGGCCCGGAAAGCGTTCGTTTACGGACTTTCTTTCACGGGCAGTGGAGCCGCGCTACAGGCTCTTGGTCCCGATTCCAGGATCACAGCTCAAAAAAGGCGTTTTTGCCTACTTTTGTCGCCTCGGACAAAAGTAGGGCGCTGTATGAGCGCAACACTTCAAAAGGATGACGAGCCTAACTTCCACCGCGAATGCGCTACGTATCAAACAATCAACGACACCTCGTACAGAGAACGCGCTTATCACCACCGCGAATGCGCGCACACCCTCCCTCCAACAAATTCACCAAACCACCCCCACAACCCCTTACGACGCCGAACAATTGGCCCCGAAGCTTTAGAGCCTGTCTCGGGCAGCGAAAGCCGCCTACAGGCTCTTGGCTTCGGGACCAGGCTCACAGCCCAAAAAGGCGTTTTTGCCTACTTTTGTCGCCTTGAACAAAAGTAGGGCGCTGTATGAGCGCAACACTTCGTAATGATAACGAGCTTAACCCTCACTGCGAATGCGCTACAAATGTAATAAAACTTCCAAATGCCCATATTTCGGCGTTGACACCGCCAACGACTTTCAGCCGCCTTGGAGGAGCCTCTTCCATCGGGTGGCTTCGCTCCAGTCGAAACCGCCGGGTACGCAGGGCCAGATGGAGTTGTTTTGGAAGAGCGGTTCTTCGGCCAGGGGATAGGGGCTGGCTGCACAAGCCGTGTCGAACATGGGCGAGCCGGGTATGGGGGTGTAATGCGCCAGGTGCGGGCGGAAGCCAAAGGAGCGGACGTGCTGCACGGCCTTTTCCACATTGCCCAGGTCCTGGCCGGGCAGGCCGAACAGGATATACACGCCGATGTCGTCGAGATCGAAACCCGCATCCAGGAGGTTGCGCGCGCCCGCCTCCCATTGCTCGCGGGTCAGCTTGACGTCATGTCGGTGGTCGAAATCCGTGGTTTCCAGCCCCAGTCGCACGGTGGTCAGCCCGGCCATTTTGAGTCGTGAGCAGACCTCCGGGGTGAGATGGCGGACATGCATGGCGTTGGGCGTGTGCAGTCGGATGTCGAGTTCCTGCTCGGTGATCCGGTCAAGCACCGGCCATAGCCACTGGTCCGGCTTGATGAGCAGGGCGTCATCGTAAAAGGCGAAGTCGCGCACGCCCCGGTCATGTTCGGATTGTATGGCTTTCATGATGCAATTGGGCGCTCCCTGGATGAAGTCGGGATACAGGGCGCGGCTGGCGCAGTATTCACAGGCGAACGGGCAGCCGCGAGAGCCGAGAATGACTGAATAAGTTGGGTCGGAATAGAGGTCGAGAGACAATGAAAGACCTGATTTTTCGGGTACTTCTGGGGCGTCATAATCAATCAGACTCCAAAAGGATTTCCAGTTGTCCGGCCGTTCCAGCGGTCCCTGCTGGATATGGGCGTCGGCGTGCGATGCCGCGTGTCCGCCGCAGAGCGTGGCATAGGTGCCGCCGAGGAATCGCGGGGTGTCGGGCCAGAGTTCGGCGCAGATGCCGAGCATGTCCAGCGCGCCCGGATACCAGTATGTCATGATGGTGGACACCATGACCGCGTCCGGGATCGGGTCGAGGGCGGCCAATGCCTTGATGACAACATCGCGCGGCAGGCCGTAGCGGGAGTAGCGCCGGTCCATGAAGTTGAGCGGTGCGGGCGTCTTTATCGTTTCCTTGGGGTAATGGCCGGTTCCGTATTTGCCGGGCTTGGACCAACTGATGCCGGACCATGTCGGGTCCAGGCAGTCCATCAGGGCGATGGACGCGCCGGCCTTGCGCACCATGTCCAGACAGGCGAGCAGACCTACGGGCCGCGACCAGACATTGAAGGCCGCAAAGTCGAGTATCCACGGGTTGATGCCCAGTACGCGCGGGCCGTTTCCCCCATCGGCGGGGGAGTGCCAGGGGATATGCGGATACGCTGGTCGGGCCACGGTGTTACCTGGTCACGAAGTTGGACAGAATGGACAGCCCGAGCATGACGATGACGATGACCAGCAGGATATTGGTCAGCTTGTCGCGCCGCTGCGCCCGCTGGACCTTGGACCGGGTGAACTGGCCGACGATCAAAAAGACCAGGCCGAGGATGAGGATCAATTTGACAAGCATGCTCATGGGGAGTGTGTAGCCGATGTTCCCGGAAAAGTCTTGCCTACTTCCGTATCCAGATAATCCCGCACTGCCTTCCCGTATCCTTGATCGGGCTGGCACACGCCTTTCTGTAGGAGAAAAAGGTGTCGTCCATACCCATGGTGCAGAGGTTCATGCCGAAGATCTGCTTTTCCGGCACGCCTGCGTTCATGAGCTGGTCGCGGGTGAGTCGCCACAGGTCCACGGTCTTGGTGGTGGAGTCGAAATAAGCACGGAATCCGGGGCCGAAGTCTTTGTCGAAGTTGACGAACTGGGCGGCGGCAGGGCTGAGGGAAGGGCCGCGCACGGCAAAGACGTCTTCGGGCTTGAGGTTGTAATGGGTGCAGAAGTTGCGCACCCCTGAGCCGGGGAAATTGCAACGGTTGCCCCGCCAGCCTGCGTGCAACCCGGCCACGTATTTGCCCGAACGGTGGGCCAGGAGAATGGGCTGGCAGTCCGCTGTTTTGATCACCAGACCGTGGCCGGGAGTGGCTGTTGCCATGCCGTCGCCGTCAAGGGAGGCGTGCTCTTCGGGGGGGTGCGGCGCAGGATCGAAATGGATGATGTCGCCGTGGACCTGGTTCAGCTCGCACCAGCCGGTCAGTTGCATGCGTTCATGCACGGCCTGTCGGTTGATTGTCACGGCTTTGGGGTCGTCGCCCACGTCAAAGGAGATGTTGGCCGAGTCGTGGGGCGGTTCGGATGCGCCGCCGCGCCGCGAAGTGAAGGCGCAGGCCACCTGGGGGATGTCCACGAACTGAAAGGGGAGAAAGGCTATGGCCGCCATAATTCCTTTTCCGTACAGACCACATCCATGGGTTGGTCCCAGGGTTGGGTGGGGAGGTGTTCCACCAACTGGAAGTCATAGGCCACGCCCACTTTCAAAGTGTCGCGCATCTTCTCGGAAGCCAGCAGCCGGTCGTAATAGCCGCCGCCGAAGCCCAGCCTGTTGCCTTTGCGGTCAAAACCCACCCCCGGAATCAGGGCGATGACCGGGCGGCATTCGTGCACCGGCGGGCACTTCTGTGCGTCCGGTTCCATTATGGAGAAAGGGCCGGGCACCAGTTCGTCCTCACAGGCGGCACAGGCCAGGTCCATTTCCCCGTCCGCGCCCGGACGGCAGCGGGGGAGCAGGACGCAACAGTCTCGCTGCCACAGTTCCGTGGCCAGGGGGCGCAGGTCCACCTCGCCCTTGATGGGCCAATAGAGAAGCGCCGTAGTCGCATTCTTCCATTCGAACAGGGTGCGGATGAGTTCTATGATCATGCTGCTGGATTCAGTCACGGCGTCCGGGGAGAGTCGTTCCCGTGCATCAAGCAGCGTCATGCGCAGTTTTTTCTTGTCTACGGCGGTCATGGGGAAAGCATACCATGTGCGGGGCCGAGAATCCAGCGTTCAAAGGCCGGTTTTGGATCGATTCAACATGGCCCTTGGTTTTCGGTCCGTCTTGGTTTATCGTGCCTCTTGGTATAAAATAGACACCCTGATTCGGAGACCGAATGCCTGCAAATATCCTTATTCTTGACGACGAAAAAAACTACCTGCTCATCCTGGAGTCCATCCTGGAGGACGAGGGGTATCAGGTCACCACCCTGTCCGACCCGGAGATGGGCCTTGCCTATCTGGAGGATTCCGAGGTGGATCTGGTCCTGACCGACATGAAGATGCCGGGTATGACAGGGCAGGACGTGCTGGAGCATTGCAAGAAGACCTATCCGCACATCCCGGTGCTGATCATGACCGCATTCGGCTCCATCGAGGCGGCCGTGGAGGCCATGCGCATCGGGGCTTTCGACTATATAACCAAGCCTTTTGCCAACGAGGAGCTGCTGCTCTCCATCTCCAAGGGCGTGCAGTATGCGGCCACCCAGCAGGAGAACATTCGCCTGAAAAGGGAGATCCGCAATCTTTATTCCAGGGACAACATCATTTCCAGGGGCAAGGGTATGCAGCAGGTCCTGGACATGGTGGACCGCGCCGCGCCGAGCAAGTCCACGGTCCTCATCCTGGGCGAGTCCGGCACCGGCAAGGAGCTTATCGCCCGTTCCATCCACAGTTCCTCGCCCCGCCGCGAAGCACCCTTTGTCACGGTCAACTGCATGGCACTCAGTTCCGGCGTACTTGAATCCGAACTTTTCGGCCACGAGAAAGGCTCTTTTACCGGGGCCACGGCCATGCGCAAGGGCCGTTTCGAACAGGCCAACAAGGGGACGCTCTTCCTGGACGAGATAGGTGAACTGACCCCGGAATTGCAGGTCAAACTGCTGCGTGTGCTCCAGGAACATCAGATCGAACGCGTGGGCGGCACCGAGACCCTGGACGTGGATATCCGCATCGTGGCCGCCACCAACAAGAATTTGCAGGAATCCGTGACCAAGGGTGAATTCCGCGAAGACCTCTTCTATCGCCTGAACGTGGTCTCCATCTTCATGCCCCCCCTGCGCGAACGGCGCGAGGACATCCCCCTGCTGGCCGCCCATTTCCTGGAGAAGTACAACAAGGAAAACCAGATGGAGATCACCGGTTTCTCCTCTGCGGCCATGGACTACCTGACCGCCTACGAATGGCCGGGCAATGTCCGCCAGCTGGAGAACGTGGTGGAGCGGTGCACGGTCCTGGCCCGAACGGACCTCATCGATGCCGACGACCTCCCGCCCGAGATCAAGGACGAGGAGGCGCAGTTCAAGTCCGCTGTGGATCTTTTGCCCACCAAGCTCAATCTGGCCGATACCATGGACAAGATCGAGGGCGCCATTGTCAAGCGGGCCTTGGTCCGAACCGACTTCGTGCAGGTCAAGGCCGCCGAGATGCTCGGTTTGTCCAAGTCCAACCTTCAGTACAAGCTCAAAAAATATGGCCTGACCGGCAAGGCGAAATAATGTTTCTCCTCGACGCGCCCTACGTTTCCGAGTTTCTCAAGCAGACCATCCGCGACCTCGGCCAGTCCGTGCTGGATACGCCCAGCGCCCGCAGTCTGACCGCCGGTGTCGAGCTGGACTTCATCGACGAGAGTGATTTTGCCGCCCGCCTGGGCGCGGGGGAAAAGGTGCTGGCCAACTCCGAGAACGCGCTGGCCCATGTCTTCAAGTGCGGCTGTCGGCCGGAACTGGCCCGGCAGATCGACATCTGCAAGGACAAGGCGCTCTTTCGCGAGACCGTGGCCGAACTGCACCCGGACTACCGCTTCATGCGGGCGTCCTTTGACGCACTGGCGGACCTGGACATCTCGGCCATGCCCTGTCCGTTCGTGGTCAAACCGACGCGTGGTTTTTTCAGTCTGGGTGTGCACCTGGTGGACAGCGTCGATCAGTGGCCGGAGGTGGTCAGGGCCATCGGCGCGGAGCGCGCGGCCCTGAATGCCGAGTACCCGGAAGAGGTGGTCAATGCGGGCGAGTTCATCGTGGAACAGGGTATCGAAGGCGAGGAGTATGCCATCGACGTTTACTATGACGCTGACGGCGACCCGGTGATCACCAATATCCTGCACCACCATTTCATGTCCGAAGATGATATTTCCGACCGCCTCTACTACACCTCCACCGGCATTCTCCAGACATGGCTGCTGCCCTTCACCGAATACGTCAGGGATGTGGGCCGGGAATGCGGTTTTCGCGATTTCGCCACCCACATCGAGGTGCGCGTGACCGGAGCGGGCGACATCCTGCCCATCGAGGCCAACCCCCTGCGGTTTGCGGGCTGGTGCGTGGCCGACATGACCCATTTCGCCTGGGGCTTCAATCCCTACGAGTGCTATTTCAGCAACCTGCGGCCCGACTGGGATGCCATCCTGGAAGAGCGGGAAGGCACGGCCACGGTCATGGTCATCGGCGACCTTCCGCCAGGCACAAAACGAGAATCCATCGAGTCAATCGACTACGACGGATTCAAATCGATATTTTCCAACCTTCTGGAATTGCGAAAGATTGATTATTCTGCCTACCCGGTTTTCGCCTTTGCGTTCGCGCGTATGTCCGAGGCGGAGTTGGTCGACTTGAAGGAATTCCTGGTCGAGGATTTCAGCCGATTCATTTCCTTGAAATAAACTGCTGCGCCTTTACGGCCGCCCGATCTTGCCGCCGGTCTTTTCGTACCAAAGCATGAACCCGTCCACGCACTCGGGGCAGAGCCGGGTGCCGCGCTCCTCCTCGATGATGTCGGCGGCTACGGGAAGGGGCAGGGAGTCGCGGTGGGGGCGTTCCGAGATGATGGCGCAGAAGGTGTCCGCCACGCTGATGAGGCGTGCGAATCGAGGGATGTCCTCTCCGGCGATGCCGTTGGGATAGCCTGAACCGTCCCAACGCTCGTGGTGATTGAGGCAGACCTCGGCCACGTCGGTCAGTTCCGGGATGGGGGCCAGCAGCCTGGCTCCGAGGGTCGTGTGGCCCTTGATGTGCTCGAATTCTTCCGGGGTCAGTTTGTCCGTCTTGAGCAGGATCGAATCCTGTGTGCCCACCAGTCCGATGTTGTGCAGCCTGCCCATGAGCAGGAGGCGTTCGGTTTCGCCGGCGGTCAATCCAAGTTCACGGCCTATGCCGTGCGCCACCAGGGCCACGCATTCGGAGTGCTCTGCGGTCAAGGCGTTGCGGGCTTCAGCGGCGCGGGCTATGCCTATGAGGGCGTTCAGGATGGAATCGTTGAAGGGCTGTTGGGTCATGGCTTGCTCCGTGGCGAGAGTATATCACTGATTCTGCCTTAGTATGCGTTCAAGCGGCAGCCAAGGCAAGTATATTTCCCCGCTTGATTCGGTCGCGCCCCCGTACTAGCATCCGGTTATGGAAAGTCCTGTTGTCGAATACGTTACCGCCATGCTCGATTCCGAACGCATGGCCCACCAGATCGCCCATTACCGGACCATCGAAGGCGCTGAAGCGAGCTTCAGGGAGCCGCGCCGTCCCTGGCCTGCGGCCATTAACAATGCCCTTGGCCTGCTCGGGATCGATCGGCTTTTCGATCATCAGGCTGAAGCAACGGATCATATCCGGGCGGGCCGCCATGTGGTGGTGGCCACCCCGACGGCCAGCGGCAAGACCCTGACCTACAACCTGCCGGTCATGGAGCAGTGCCTGGCTGATCCGGATGCCAAGGCACTCTATCTTTTCCCGCTCAAGGCCCTGGCCCAGGACCAGTTCAAGGGTTTCAACGAGTTGGCCGCATTCCTGCCCGAGGAACGGCGGCCCACTGCGGCCATCTATGACGGGGACACCACTCCCCATTTTCGCAAGAAAATACGCAACTCGCCGCCGAACGTGATCCTGTCCAACCCGGAGATGGTCCATCTGTCCATGCTCCCCCACCATGCGAGCTGGGCCGAGTTCCTGTCCGGCCTGACCCACATCGTGGTGGACGAAGTGCATACCTACCGGGGTGTCATGGGCGGGCATATGGCCATGGTTTTCCGGCGGCTGCGCAGGTTGTGCCGCTACTATGGGGCAGATCCCACCTTTGTGTTCTGCTCGGCCACCATCGGCAATCCCGCCGAACTGTGCCACATGCTCACCGATCTGACCGTGCATCCCATCCTGGAATCCGGGGCCGCGCGCGGGGAGCGGCACATGATTTTTCTCAACCCGGACGGCAGCCCGTCCCAGGCCGCCATCCAGTTGCTCCAGGCCGCCCTGGCAAGGGATCTGCGCACCATCGTCTACTGCCAGTCGCGCAAGATGACCGAGTTGATCTCCCTGTGGGCGGTTGAAAAGAGCGGCATATTCCGGGACCGCATCTCCGCCTATCGGGCCGGGTTCCTGCCCGAGGAGCGGCGCGAGATCGAAACGCGCATGGCCGACGGCGATCTGTTGGCGGTCATCTCCACCTCGGCCCTGGAGCTGGGCATCGACATCGGCGGCCTGGATGTCTGCATCATGGTAGGTTACCCCGGCTCCATCATGGCCACCCTGCAACGGGGGGGGCGCGTGGGCCGCAGCCAGCGGGCTTCGGCCGTGGCCCTCATTGCCCAGGAAGACGCCCTGGATCAGTATTTCATGCGCAACCCCGATGATTTCTTTTCCCGTCCGCCCGAGTCGGCCATGCTCAATCCGTACAACTCGGTGATCATGGACCGGCACCTCATATGCGCCGCCGTGGAACTGACCCTGCGCCGGGGGGAGCCTTTCCTGCGCGAGGAGGCAGTGGGAACGCGGGTGGAAGAGCTGGTGTCCATGGGACAGCTTTACGAGGTCGAGCCGGACCGGTCCGGCCACCCGTTTGAGATCGTGTCCCATCTGAAGCGGCCCCACCGGGACGTTGACCTGCGCGGGGCTGGGCGCCAGATGCACATCGAGGACAATTCCCTTGGTCAGGAAAAAGCACCTGTCATCGGCACCATCGACGAGCACCGGGCCTATCGCGAGACCCATCCGGGTGCGGTCTACCTGCACCGGGGCAAGACCTTCGTCATCACCGAACTGGACCTCGGCTCCGGGGCCGTCCACGCCAGGAGCGAGCGCGTGGGCTACTATACCCGTCCGCGCGGCAACAAGGACACCGAGATCTTGGAAGTGCTCGGCCGGAAGGCGAGCTTCGGCACCCGCGTCTATTTCGGCCGGGTCCGGGTCACGGAACAGATCACCGGGTACGAGAAGCGGTCGGTTCGCGGCGGCAAACTGCTCGGCATCATCCCCCTTGATCTGCCGCCCCTGGTTTTCGAGACCGAAGCGATCTGGTTCGAGGTGGGTCACGACATCCGCCGCCGTTGCGAGGAGGAGTTCCTGCATTTCATGGGCGGCATCCACGCCTTTGAACACGCGGCCATCGGCATGTTGCCGCTGTTGGTCATGACTGATCGCAATGATCTGGGCGGCATTTCTACACCCATGCATCCGCAGGTGGAAGGTCCGGCGGTCTTCATCTACGACGGCATGCCCGGCGGTGCGGGGTTGACCCGGCAGGCCTTTGAGCGGGCCGACGACCTGGTCGAGACCACCCTGAAGACCATCCGGGACTGCCCGTGCGAGCTGGGCTGTCCGTCCTGCGTCCATTCGCCCAAGTGCGGCTCGGGTAACCGGCCCATTGACAAGCGCGCTGCTCGTTTCGTTCTGGAGGCCATCCGTTCGGGCGATCCGAAATCCATTGAAGCAAAGGACATCGATGTGAACACACTGCCAGGAATCGACATGAAGAAGCCCGCGCCAAAGCGGTACGGCGTCATCGACATCGAAACCCGTTTTTCCGCGGACGAGGTGGGGGGCTGGAATCGCGCCGACCGCATGGGCGTGTCCATTGCCTGCATCTTTGATTCGAAAGACGGTGCCATGCATGACTATGAGCAGGATCAGATGAACGAGTTGGTGGACCATCTCAAGCAGTTCGATCTGGTCATCGGGTTCAACCATGTCAAGTTCGACTACGCCGTGCTGGGCGGGTTGCATCCCTTCGGCTTCCGTTCATTGCCGAATCTCGACCTGTTGATGGAGGTGCACAACCGGCTCGGCTACAGGGTCAAGCTCGACAACATCGCCTCGGCCACCCTGGACGTGGGCAAGTCCGCCGACGGATTGCAGGCGCTCAAGTGGTGGAAGGAAGGTCGGCTCGACCTGATCACCGAGTATTGCCGCCAGGACGTGTCCGTGACGCGGGATGTGTATCTTTTCGGCAGGGAGCACGGTCACATACTTTTTTCGAACAAGGCAGCTCAGAAGGTGAAGCTGCCCGTGGACTGGTAGCGCGGCTTCCGTGAGTTTTTTTCAGTCCCATTGCGTCATTGAAAAAACCCCGGACCGTTGGGGCCGGGGCTTTTTGCCTGTGGGCTGACGGTGAAACTCAGAATGCGGCCACAATGGCCTGTCCGAAAGATTTGGCTGCCTGTGGACCGTTTGCAGTGATGAATTTGTTGTCCACTTCAACCCTGTTGCCGGTGTATTCGCAACCGTTTTCCTTGAGGGCGCCGGGTGCGCCGCTCTTGGGGTGGGCCGTGCCCTTTTTGCCCTGCATGACGCCGGAGTATGCCAGAACGCCTGGGCCGGCGCAGATGGCGGCCACGACCTTGTCCTGCTCTGCGGCTTCACGCACGATGCGGTGGGCATCCTCGTTCATCCACAGCCTCTTTATGCCGTTGCCGCCGATGATGACGATGGCGTCGTAGTCTCCGGTCTGAACTTCGCTGAGAACGAGATCGGATTGGGCCCGCGTGCCCTTGGCGCTCTTCAGTGAGCCGGTTTTCGTGGAGGCCACGGTGCAGGTCATGCCGCCCGATTCGAGGGTCGAACGCGTTGTGGAGTATTCCGTGGGCTCAAAGTCGCTGGGAGCCACGATGAGCAGCGCTTTTTTCCCTTGCGCATCGGCCAGGGCGTTCGGGGATACCGACAGGACAAGGGTCAGGAGGGCAATAAATCCGAAAACGGCTGGGATAATGTTACGCATTGGTCACCTCGAGTTGGAATGATGCAGACACGTTTTTACCTGCAATCGGCCATACCGCTTTTGACAATATCTGACAAGTTGTACATGGTGATCAGACACTCCTTTTCAACCGGTACAAAGGTCGTCAACCATGCTCCACAGATCCATACTGGCCGTTAGCATCCCTGTGCTGCTCGTCTTGTCGTCTTTTTTCCTGGCGTTGCCCGAGTTGGGGCACGAAACAAAGGCCGCTGCCCGGTCAGGCGATCCTGCGGCCCAGGTGGAGATGGCCCGCATGTATTATGACGGCAGCCTGGGCGTGCACGACATGGACAAGGTGCTCTTCTGGCTGCACAAGGCCGTTGACCAGGGATATCCGGACGCCCAGCATATTCTTGGTCAGTTCTATGTCTCGGGCGTGGGCGTGAAAAAGGATCAGGACAGGGGCTTTTCATTGATTCGTGCAGCGGCAAAGCAGGATTACCCGCCGGCTCAGGTCTTTTTGGCCCATGCCTATGGCAAGGGGATCGGCGTGGAACGGGATGTCGCCGGTTTCCTGTACTGGGTGCAACGGGCCGCAAAGAACGGCGATGCCCAGAGCCAGTTCAACATGGCCATCCTGCGTCTGTCCGGCAGTCTGGTCGAGCGGGACGTATCCGAGGCCCGGGCCTGGCTCGAGAAGTCCGCGGAGCAGGGGTACACGGATGCCCAGAACACCCTGGGTGAACTGCTGGTCAGGGGCGTGGACCAGGAGCCGGATTATGTCGAGGCATGCAAATGGTTCGCCATTGCCGGAACCAAGGGCAATCCCAAGGCCAATGACAACCTCGTGGAAATCGTCAAGTACATGACCCGCGCAGAGATGGATGAAGCCGCTGCAAGGGCCAATCTGTGGTTGGAAGTCCGGGGCAAGTAAGGTCCGGCGCTTGCGAATCCGGCAGTCTGTTTTCTTCAGGGAAGCTGGCCGGGAAAAAGCAGATGCGCCGCTGCCGAAAGCCGTTCTAAATCATTGCGTATCTTTCAATTTTGCTTTTGTAGGCAAGAATCCCTTCAACGATGCCGTTGGCAAGGTATTCGAGATAGGCGTTTGACTTGAGGCGGCTCGCCTCGGTCTTGTTGGTCATGTAGCCGAGTTCCACCAGTACGGAAGGCATTTTTGCGCCCATGAGCACATAGAAGGGGGCTTCGCGGGTGCCTTTGTTCGTGACCGTGTATTTCTTCCTGACGCGGTTGACGGTGTTGGACTGCACGTCCGCTGCCAGGTCGCGCGACTCCTTGATCTTGGAATTGACCATCAGGTCGGTCAGAATGAATTGCAGGTCCGAGATGGCCCGTGGGTCCACGGCGTTTTCTCGGGCCGCGATACGCACTGCCGCATCGGTTTTTGCCAGGTTCAGGCTGTAGGTCTCCAGCCCGTTGACGCTGCGGCTGCGGTTGGCATTGCAGTGGACTGACAGAAACAGATCCGCCTTCTGGACATTGGCCATGGCCGTGCGCTTTTCCAGGGGGATGAACACGTCCGTGGTCCGGGTGTAGATCACGTTGAAACCTTGTCCCTGGAGCTTCCCGCCGAGCAGCTTGGCAAACTTCAGATTTATGTCCTTCTCTCGCAGTCCGTTGGCTACGGCTCCAGGATCTTTCCCGCCATGACCCGGGTCGATCATGATGGTCTTGACCGTCAAGCCGAGCTGCTCAAGGAGGTCGCCGGCCATCTTCTTGCTGCCGCTGGGGGGGCGGTAGGTGGAATTCCCGGTCGTTTTCCTGGGTTCCTGACTGGGAGCGGCCGAAGCAACAGGCGCGTTCTTGTCGGGGGCATAGACATCGATGACGATGCGATAGGGGTTTTGCAGGGGAAAGACCTTGTACTCCTGCATGTCCAGAAAATCGAGGACCACGCGGGTGGTGTCCTTGGAGTACTGGCCCGCACGGATGGAACGCAGGATGCCATCTGACACGGTGGTGGCGGCTGTCACGTCGTGACCCAGTTTGGAGCCTTCCATGTCGACATACAGACGGTGGGGACGGCCCACTTCCGGGTTGGGGGCAAGTACCTGATAGCGGAATTTGACCTGGGCATCCAGTTCCAGGACGACTCTGGTATATTCGTCGCTTGAGGTAAAGCGGACAACGTCCAGGTGCGCCATGTCGGACGGGTCTTTGACCTTGGCGCCAACGCTCTGTTGTTTCACCGGTTTGGGCTGTGATTTGGACGTCCGAGCCGCTTGTGTTGCCACCTGGTCAAGGCTTGTGTCCCGGGATTGCTTGTCCCCGGAGACTTCGGCAATGGCCCAGTTGTATTTGCCCAGGCTTTTGAGGGCGGCCACGGCCTTGGCATGCATGTCCGAGCGCGGATAATCAACAATGATACGCGCCAAGTCCAACCTGGCCGAGTTTGTTTCCTTCAGTCGTTTGGAATAGATTTCGGCCCGATGGAAAAGGCAGTCGTCGGCCCATCCGTGACGCGGGTAGCGGGCGAGCACCCTGCCGTAATAATCCACTGCCTGCCGGAAGTCGGACTTCATGCCGCTTCGCGCTCCGAGCTCCTCGTGGGTACGGCCGATGTAATACAGGGCCTTGGGGGCATAAGAGCCGTTGGGCGAGGCCTTGAGGCACCGGGTGAACGATGCCTCCACTTTTTCCCAATTGGAGCGGTATTTGGCTTTTCTGCTGTTCTTGATCAGGGCATGGAATTCGGAATGGCCGACAACGAAGTAGGATTTGGCCGAGACTGCCTCGGCCTGGGGAGTACAGAGGAATAGGGCCGCAACAGCGCAGAGCGCCAGGGCAAACAGGGTGCGTATATGTGCGGCAGTGTGCTGCTTCATGTCCTTTGGGCCGGTGTTATGGTCGTTGCATCCGATATGGCCATCTGTCAGGCACATGTCTGATATATAAAGTTAGGAGCATTTTTCAGAAAAATCTAAAAAAAGTCCAGAAAAGAATGCAGTTGGTTGCCAAGATACTTGGGGGCATCTAGGCCATGCCGGTGGCGAGCCATCGGGCCCAATCTTCCCGGCCGTTGGCACGGGCCTGTGCGGCCGCGGCTTCCCAGTCGTACTCTACCTCGGAGAACTCCGCATTCCATCCATTCTCAGTCCGGGTCAGCACGGCGTAGCTGGCGTGGGGCGAACCGCTGGCCATTATGTGCGGCGGATCAATGTCGTCGTAGGCCGGCAGACCCACACTGCCGGGATTGACCACGGTGATGTCGTCGCAGGAAGCCAGCCCGGCGTGGTGGCTGTGGCCCGTCAGGACGAGCGAGCAGCCCGCTGCCTCGGGCAGCAGGTCGTCCAGCATCTGGCGGCAGGGGCGCATGGCAGGCAGTCCCGTGGACACGTCCTCAAGCAGATACGCCGTGTCGTTTCGAGGCGTGCCGTGGCAGAGCAGGATGTCCGGCTCCGGCCTGAGTGTCTCAGGCAGGGAACCGAGCCAGTCGAGTCCTTCTCTGCCGATGGCCTCAAGGGTCCGGCCAAAGACAGGGATGCCGCTCCATTGCTGACCGCCCTGAAGAAGGATGCGGTCCTGATTGCCGAGCACGGCTGGCATGTCCAGTTCCCTGAGGATGCGCCATGTTCCGGCCGGGTCCAGGGGGCCGTAGAAGGTGTCGCCCAGGTTGAAAAAGCGGGTCCGGCCGCGTTCTTTCGCGTGGGCCAACACGGCCGCAAGGGCCAGGGAGTTGCCGTGGATGTCGGCCAGGACGACCAGTTCCTTGTTTCGCATCTGGGAATTATTGGTCAAAACAGTCCTAAAGGCAAGGAAGAGGCAGGACTTTACTAACCGGCCTCAACCCCGTAAAGGTGCATCAAAGGATTTGGGTCGGAAACGGTCCGAGCAGGAGAGCAGTCATTCCCAATAACCTCGTTGTCGTCGGCATTTCGGACATGAAATTTTCCAAGAACCCCGAAGAGGTCATTGTTACCTATTCGCTGGGTTCCTGCCTTGGCGTCTCGGTCTATGATCCCAAGGCCCGTATCGGCGGGATGGTCCACTGTCTGCTGCCCTCTGCCTTGGCCGCCAAGGAAAAGGCCCGTTCCAATCCGTTCATGTTCGTGAATACCGGTGTGGCCATGATGGTGCGCAGACTGGTTGAGAACGGGGCGGACAGGGGACGGCTGGTGTTCAAGGCGGCCGGATGTGCAAACATGCGCAACGACCGCTTGTTCGACACCGGCGTCCGCAATTTCGAGGCACTCAAAAAACTGATGGAGCGGAACCACAAGTCCCTTGCTGCCAGTGAAGTTGGGGGCACAATTCCCAGAACACTCTTCCTGTACCTCGACACCGGTCGTGTGGTAGTGAGGTCAATGGGAAAGGAGTGGGACATATGACCCGGCGCGAAGAAATTCTTTCAGTGTGCGACAAGGTGGTCGCCATGCCGACCTGTGTTCGCAAGGCCAGTGCTCTTCTGGACGATCTTGACGCGGGCATCCAGAAGCTGACACGCATCATCGAATATGATCCGGGATTGACAGCCAACCTGCTCAAGGTGGTCAACGCGTCAGCCATCGCCCGCAAACGGCCCATTCTGACGGCTCGCGACGCCCTGACCTGGCTGGAATCTCCCGAGATTTTCAGGTTCGTGATTTCCACCGGCGTGGCCCCCACCTATTGCCGCGTGATAGCGGGATACGACCAGGCTCCCGGCATGTTTCTGCAACATTCGACCACGGTGGCCGTGGCCTCTGTCGAGCTGGCCCACGCCCTTGGGGTGGACGCTCCGAGACATACGTTCACGGCCGGACTCCTGTCCGGGGTGGGTAAGCTCCTGCTTGGTTCCTTTGTCGAGGTGGACATGCGCGCGTTGCTCCGTCTGGTCTTCGACGAGAACCTTTCGTTTGACCGGGCCGAAGAAGCCGTGCTCGGCATAAACCACGCTGAGCTTGGCGGCAGGCTGTTGGCCAAGTGGGGCCTGCCTCCGTCCATCACCAACGTGGTCAGACATCACCTCAGGCCGGACGAGTTCGATGGCCAGGATATCGTCCTGGATCTGGTTCATATTGGCAACGTGCTGGCCAAGATGATCGGTGTCGGACTCGGTGCCGACGGTCTCAACTATGAGGTCTCGAACAACGTGGTCGCAAGGTTGGGCATCACGTCCGCCGCGCTGGATACGGCTTCGGCAAACGTTGTGATCGAGATGAACTCCCTCTGGGATCTGTTCCTTGAATGCGCTGATGATTCCTGCGCCCTTTGATCCCGCCAGCTCCCGTTGAAACGGTCTTTTATTTAGCCAGGTAGGCCTTCTTTATGAAGACGGGCGTAACCGGCACGTCCTCCATCCTGCCGGACCGGGCAGTCTCGACCTGGTGAATCTTTTCGATCACTTCCATGCCCCGGATGACCTTGCCGAAGGCGCAGTATCCCATACTGGTGTTGCCGCTGTATGACCCGGCGCCGATCTGCTTCGAGGACTGTTTGTAGTCAAGCACCGGGTTGTCCTCCACGTTGAAGAAGAACTCGCAGGTGGCTGAATCCGAGGCGTTGCCGCGGGCCATGGCAATGGTCCCCTTTGCATTGATCAAGCCTGTTGCCGCCTCGTTGGGGATGGGTGCCATGGTCTGCTTTCTCTTGATGGGAAAGGTGTACCCGCCGCCCTGGACGATATTCATGCTCTTGTCGTCGTCATCCCCGCTATTGCGCTGACGGATGACCCGGTGGAAGATGGTTTTGTCGTAGAATCCCGAGTCCACGTATTTCAGGAAATTGGCCACGGTCTCGGGGGCGTCTTTGGGATAGAGCATGATCATGATGCGGCCCATGGAGGTGTCCATGATGACCACGGGGTTGGGCCCGGCCTCGGCCGTGCCGGTCATGGTGGAGAAGATCAGCCCGCAGGCCAGGATGGTTGCCGTCAGTGTCGAGAGTACCGTTTTCATGGAAAAGTCCTTTTGGGTGAGGTCATTTTTTCAACGCCGCGAGCAGCAGGTCTCTGGCTCCGGCTTCATCCATTTCCCGGCCGGTCCAAAGCCTGAATTGGGCCAATCCCTGGTGCAGGAACATCTCCAGTCCGGAAATGGTTCGGCACCCGGCTTGTCGGGCCTGGGTCAGGAATGCCGTTCGCAGGGGATTGTATACAATGTCATAGGCCACGGCATTCGGGGGGAAACGGTCTGCGTCCCACGGGCTGATATGCACCATGTCGCCGGACATGCCCAGCGGTGTGGTGTTGCAGATCAATTCCCAGGGCCTGTCCATGCGCTTCTCCCAGGGTATGCACTCCACGTCGAAATCCGCAGCCAGGGCTTGGCCTTTGTCCCGAGTCCGGTTGGAGACTGCGATGGATCGGATGCCGAGTTCCCTGAATCCGGCCACGGCCGCCCTGGCCGCGCCGCCTGCCCCCAGCACTATGGCTGAGTCCGGGAGTATCTCCAGCCCGTGCAAGGGGGCGACTACGCCGATGACGTCGGTGTTCTCGCCCCGCAGGACTTCCCCGTCCCAATGCACGGTGTTGACCGCCCCGATAGTTCTTGCCCGTTCGGAGATCGCGTCGAGGTGATCCATGATTGCCTGTTTGTGCGGAATGGTCACGCTCAGGCCGAAGATGGGCGTTTCCCGGACACGGGTCATGAAGGCGGGCAGATCCTTTGGCTCAAGGGGCCAGGCTTCGTAGCGCGCGTCAATGCCCAGTTGGCCGAACCCCCAATTGTGCAGGGTCGGACTCATGGTGTGCCCCAGCGGCCAGCCGATGATGCCCAACGACTTGGTCATGGGTTACAGCTCCCCGGCCTGGGCCAGGCTGCCGATGTTCAGGCCGGACCATTTCTCTTCCATGGAACCGAGGTTGGCCTTGAGCATCTTGAAGAGCACGCCCTTGGGGCCTACCTCGATGAATTCGTTTATGCCCATGGCCCACATGGCCTGCATGGTCTGTATCCATAGAACGGATGAAGTCATCTGGCGCTGCATGGTGGCCATGATCTCGGCCGGGTCGGGCTGGGGCAGGGCCGTGGCATTGTGGTGGACGGGAAAGGCCGGGGCGTTCCAGTCCAGGGTGGCCAGGAATGCGCCGAACTCGTCGGCGGCCTCCTGGATGAGCGGGCTGTGGAATGCGCCGGACACGGCCAGGGGAATGGCCCGCCCCTTGGCTTCCTTGACCAGCGCTTCGGCTGCGTCCAAGGCTTCCTTTTCGCCGGAGATGACGAACTGGGCCGGGGTATTGTAGTTGGCGATGCGCAGCTCCTTGCCGGATTCCTTGGCCGCAGATTCCACTATGGCCTCGACCTGATCCTGGGAGAGCTTGACCACGGCGGCCATGCCGTGGCCCGCGCCGCCGGAGTCGGCCATGAGCCTGCCCCGCAGGGTGACCGCCCGGACGCAGTCCGTCAGGCTGAGCACGCCTGCCGCGCCCAGAGAGGCGAATTCGCCCAGGGAGTGTCCTGCCGTGGCCGCAGGTGTGAGCTTGTCCTTCACCGCCAGCCAGAGAGTGAGATTGACCACGGTCAGTGCGGGTTGCAGGGCGCGGGTGTCGGCCATGTCCTCGGGCTCGCCGTCCCAGTATATTTCACGCAGGGGCAGGCCGGATTCCCTTTCGGCGAGTTTCCACAGGTCCAGGGCGGCACCGTCAGCCTCGGCCACGTCGCGGCCCATGCCTTTTTCCTGGGAACCCTGTCCCGGAAAGAGAATGCCGATTTTGGTCATAGATATCTCCTTGGTATGCATGGCAGGCAGCGTTCGCCCGCACGGTGGTGTCGTGTTTCTGTGGGTATGGGGATATCGTGTGGGCAAAGCATGCGTCAAGCTCATCGGCGGCCCATGTCTGTCTGTTGACAGTAAAAAAGTAAAACAGGTAGGGGTTATGGCATGATCACCGTCTCGGAATTCATGGCATTTCGCCCCGGACAGGACGGTCGGAGATCCTTGAGATGAATATATTGATCATTGGCGGCGGCGGTCATGCGCGGGTGGTGGCGGATATCCTGCTCTCCATGGAGGACATGGAACCGTTGGGATATGTGACTCCGGACGCCTGCCCCGGTACCTTGGGACCCCTGGGACTGGCCGTGCTGGGCGACGATACCTGCGTGGCCGGGTTGGACCACGACGGCGTAGTCGTGGCCGTGGGCGACAATCGCTTGCGGCATCGGATATTTGCCCGGCTCGTGGGTGCGGGCGAAACTCTTGTCAACGCGGTGCATCCCTCGGCGATCATTGCCAGGGACGTGGAGATGGGGGTGGGCTGTATGGTCTGCGCCGGGGCCATCGTCAACACGGGCACCATTGTCGGAGATAACGTCATCCTCAATACGGGGTGCGTGGTGGATCACGATTGCACGATCAGCGGCCACGCACATGTGGCACCCGGTGTGAAACTGGCCGGCAATGTCGTGGTGGGCGCGGGTGCCCTTGTCGGCGTCGGCGCCTCTGTCATCCCCTCGGTGCTCATCGGCGAGGAGGCGGTCGTGGGTGCGGGAGCCGTTGTCGTTGATGATGTTCCCCCTAGGCAGATGGTCATGGGCGTTCCTGCCAGGCCGAAAACCTGATTTTTCCGGCGGAACTCGTCCATTTGTCTGCAATGGTTGGGTTTTGCCATCTTTCAGTATTCAACCTATTGGAATTGTTGTTTTAATATTTGTAACATTTATTTCAGTCACTTAAGCCGGACCAACTGACCGATTTTCCAGAATATATCTAGATTTCGCGGCAACCGTTGTGGCGTATAGGTTTCTAGAAATTCACACGAACAGACTTGATTTAACTGGATTTCCCGCGTATGAATACGTGTAACTGTCGAAAAATCTCTGTCAGTGGCAGTTTTTCCCATGCGGTTGAAACCCTTGGGAATCAATCCAGGCGGAGAGGAGAAAACAAATGGTGAAAGTGGATTCCGATTGTATTTTCTGCAAAATCGTGGCCGGGGACATTCCCTGCGCCAAGGTTTTCGAATCGGAAAACATCTTGGCTTTTCTGGACATAGCGCCTGTGAACGCCGGGCATGCCCTGGTCCTGCCCAAGGGGCATTACCCCACGCTCATGGACATTCCTGTGGAGCTGGGAAACGAATTGCTCCAGGCCTTGTCCTCGGTGGGCAGGGCGGTCATGGAGGCCACGGGCGCAGACGGGCTGAACCTCATGCAGAACAACCATGAGGCGGCAGGCCAGTTGGTCCATCATGCGCATTACCATCTCATTCCCCGGTTCGCGGATGACGGCCTGCGACTGTGGCCCCAATCCTCGTACGAACAGGACGAGATGAAGAGAATCGCGACCAGTATCGCGGAATTGCTGAAGTAAGTTTTTGGAAACCTTTTTTGGAGGCGATCAATGAGCACCCTCACCAAAGCCGGCATCGTGGACTACATCTACGAACGCACCGACAAGAACCGCGCCGAGATAAAGGATATGGTTGAATCCATCCTTGAGATCATGAAGACGGCAGTGAAAAAAGATCACGCCCTGCTGATTTCTGGTTTCGGCAAGTTTGAAGCATATGACAAGCGGGCTCGCAAGGGGCGCAATCCCCAGACGACCCAGACCATCACCCTGCCCCCTCGCAAGGTGGTCGTCTTCAGGCTGTCCCGCAAATTCCGTGCTGAACTCAATCCTTTCCTGGTCTGATGAATCAAAAAGGGCCGAGTGACGACACCCGGCCCGATTCCATCAGCGAGAAAGGGATTACGGTTTTTTCAGTACGAATCCCTTGGGGTAGTCCACCACAAGACTGGTGAGCGCATCCTCGGCCGAAGATTCGTCCGGGAATGAGCCTGCCTGCACGCGGAACAGCCCCCCGTCAGTTCGGATCAGCACAGAGTCCTTGTACCCGTCAGCAATGAGGCGTGCGAGGACTCTGTTTGCGTTTTCTAGATCAGAGAACGCCCCCACCTGTACATAGTATTGCCCGGATACGGTCGTGTTTTCCGGGGTGTCTGCTTCAGGCGCATCCGGGGTTTCCGCAACCTGTCCGGTTTCAGGGGCGGATTCAATCATGGCGGGTTCAGTGGCTGTTTCAGCCGCTGCGGCCTCTGCCTCCCTCTGCAACTGTCCGGCCTCGGGCAGAGGCTCTTCAGCCAGTTCCTTTTCTCCCACGGCAACCGGTTCGGCATTCTGTGGGGCGTCCACCTCATAGACTTCTTCTATGGGCTTATCCAATGGTGCCGAGGATGTGCCCACTTCATGCGTCTCTTCGATGAGTCCGGGTTCGGAACCGGAACCCATCGTATGGGAGGGGGTTTTTGCGGGAGGCGAGGACTCGATGTGTTTGCGGAAGCATCCGCTCAGAGCCAGCGTGGCCGCAGTCAATATCAACAACATCAGCAGGTTTTTTTTCATGGGAAAATCCTCTTTTCCGTCAACACGGGCTGCGAGTCTAGAATATATCTAAAATATACGCTTACAGGCGGACTGGCAAGTCATGTCAGACCTGAATCATTTTCAAGCGAAAAAAATGCTGTTTTGAAACCCCGTCAAGTTGTTTTTTTATACCCCTGAAGTGTTTTTTCCATACATTCTCTCCCGAAAACGGGTTTGCTCGAAAAAACGGTGTAAGGTTACCCGGAATCCCGGAGGTCGGCTCCGGGATACCATCCCGGTTCAGGGGCGGGACTGTGGTCCCGCCCCTATCTTGGCGAAAAAGACATGAGGGCGGTATTTACGGTGCGGCCTTGTATCGGCTGAGGGCCAGAGCCAGGGCCGTGGACAGCTTGACCAGCTCGCTGTTGTTCTTGCGGATGGTGGAGGCCATGCGGCTGGCCAGTTTCTTGAATATTTTGACGCCGATGGCAGGTTCGTGTTCAAGAAGATCGTAGAATCTGAGGCGGTTGGTGACCAGGAAACTGGACTGGGCGAGTACCTGGACCGTGGCGGATCGGGTGTCGCGGTCCATGAGCGCTATCTCGCCGAACAGGGGAAATTCGGATTCGTCCAAGGTTGCCAGAACCTTGCGGGGGTTGTCCACTTCAAGAATGGGCAGATTCATGCCCTCGATGAGCATGGATTTGCTGATCCGTACCCGTCCTTCGATGAGGATGAACATCTCGTCCCCTTCCTCGCCCTCGGTGATCAGGTTTACGCCCGGCTCCAGGGTGCGGATTTCGAAGATGGCCTTGACCCTGTCCATGGCCGCGGCCGGGATATCTTGGAACAAGGAGATGTCCTCCCACTTTATGTCGCCTTTGTTCATCGTGTCTCCCCCGCTTTGAGGAACAGCACGGCATCGAACTGATCCAGCCGTTCAGCGTCTGGGGGGTTGGCCAGCACGCGGGGACCGGTGTCGCCCAGGCGGGTTTCCTGGCCCGAGGACTCGAAGAGTTCCAGGATGAACTGGTCCAGGGCGGAACCTTCGTCGAGTACGTCTTCCAGGGAAAGTTGTTTGCTGATCTGGCACAGGGCCAGGGGCAGGCGGCCGTCATTCCTGAAGCGGGCTGTGAGTTCGCCCCAGGTCAGGGTCTTTTCTTCGCTGCCGAGGTTTTGGATCTGGAGATGATTGGAACCGCGCATGCCGAGCAGCTCCTGGACAAAGGTCCACAGGGACGGGTTGACCCCGATGAGTCCCAGAATCGACGAGGTGAGCTGGCCATGGACAAGGATTTCGTTGACTCCGGCCCGCAGCAGGTGCTTGCGATTCTCGGGCAGGGCCACCTCGCCGTATATGGGCACTTGCGGGGCAAGCTCGCGCAGACTCAAGGCACAGTACAGGGTTTCCTGATCCGCATCCTTGGCCTCACGGCCCCGGTGCTGCGACAGGAGGTAGACCACCTTGGCGCGGTCGGGTTGGGCCTTGAGCAGCACGGATTCGTGGGTGATGGCTCCCCAGACGAATCGGAGGCGTTCCTCCATGTCGATTTGCAGGGCCAGGGTCTCGCGCTCATCGGATGAGAGGGTATTGACCAGCACGAGGTCCGACTGGTGGCCTCCTTCCTTGGCGTTGAAGACGCCGTTGTCGCGCAGGGCGCTGATGAGTTCCAGGCCGAAGTCGTTCCAGCCGACGATGATGACGTGGTGTGTCAGGTTCACCTTGAGCAGCCCCTTGCGCTTTTTGGCCTTGTGCTCCACGAGCATGGAGGCCAGGTTTCCTGTCAGTGTGGAGACCAGTCCGATGCCGCAGACCATCACGACCAGCCCCATGATTTTGCCGCCGGTGGTGGCGGGAACCACATCTCCGTAGCCCACGGTGGTCAGGGTGACCACCGCCCACCACAGGGCGCCGAACGCGCTCTGAATGTCGCCCTTGGGATAGAGTTCGAAGAACCAGAATCCCCCGGTGGCGAAAAGCAGCAGGACGATGATGAGTAAGGTCAGTTTCACGAACGGGTTGCGGCACCATCCGAGGAGGGTGTCCCGCAGGGTCGGAAAGAGATTTCGGCCATCCGCATGTTTCATATCCTCCCTTCTATGACCAACAATGCACTGCGAGTCAAACACGGGGGATGGACGGAAGGTGCGTGCATGGGCTAACGTGGCGGAATGCGCATTGGACGGTACGAGATACGGGGCCTGCTGGGCCGGGGCGGCATGGGTGCGGTGTACAAGGTGGCCATGCCCGTGACCGGCCGTATCGTGGCCCTGAAGGTCCTCAGGCCCGCCGAGATCCTGGAGGACCTGGTGGGCGAGGCCGCACTCAGGGAAATGTTTTTCAAGGAAGCGGCCACCATGGCCTCCATCAGCCACGCCAATGTCGCTTCCATCCTGGACGTGAATAGGGGCGATGCGCACACGCCTCCGCATTTCACCATGGAATATTTCTGCGGCAATCTCGGCGTGCTCATGGGTGAGACCTACGAGGTGGAGCACGAGTCCCGCCGCCTGGGCGTGGAAACTTCCCTGCACATTGCCCGCGAATTGCTTTCCGGCCTGGATCGGCTGCACTATGAAGGCATCATTCATCGCGACGTCAAACCGTTCAACGTCATGCTGGCCGAGGACCAGGGCGGTCCCGGCACGGTCAAGCTCATCGACTTCGGCCTGAGCAAGCTGCGTGGCGAAAAGGAGCCGGGGCCCAAGGGCATGGTCGTGGGTTCTCCCTACTATGCCGCCCCCGAGCAGGAGGCCGACCCCGAGTCCGCCGACCTCCGCGCCGATCTCTATTCCGTGGGAGTGACCCTTTACCGTATGCTTACCGGACGGCTGCCCGAAGAGGGCGGCAGGAAGTCCCTCTGTGACATCCACGCCGATCTCGACTGCCGGTGGGACGCCTTTTTCGAATGTGCACTGGCATCTGATCCGGAGGGCCGGTTCCCGGATGGGACGGCCATGATCGAAGCCTTGGACGTGTTGGAAACGCAATGGCGGGAGCAGCTCGACGCCGTCTGCGCAGCCCCGGACCTGTTGCTGGAGCCGCACCACCACACAAGGGGATGGCTGCCGCGTCATGTGTCCCTGAAGGTCGGCGTGAAGCAGGGGCGCAGTACTTTTGCCTTGGATGAGCTCTGGCGGCCCAACAAGTATGGCCAGGGAGAACTGGAGGACAATGCCGACGGCACGGTCCTGGACCGGTCCACGGGTTTGCAGTGGGAAAAGGAAGGTTCTCGCTATCCGCTCACCTGGGAGCGCGCCCATGCCCATGTGGTCCGCTTGAACGAGAATGCGTTTGCGGGTCGTACCGATTGGCGGCTACCCACTGTGGACGAACTCGCCACCCTGTTCACCGGTCGCACCGAGCCGGGTGAACTTTGCCTTCAGTCCGCATTTGACCCGCGCAAGGCGCGACTCTGGTCTTCGGACACCAAGGCCTTTACCGCAGCATGGTACGCGGACGCCGAGCTAGGTTTTGTCTGGTGGCAGGATCGCACCTGCCGGTTCTTTGCACGGGCCGTGGGAGGCGGTTGCTAGAGAGTCGGCCGGGGTGATTGCTTATTGGGCTTCATATGGTTATCTGAATAGGATATGGTTTATTGTATTTTTCGATTTATCGAGTGGCGAATACTTCAGGGTCCTGATTATTTTATAGGGGGAAGAATGTTCAGATCGTTATCTATAGGCAACAGGATTATCACAATACTGGTGATAATGGGGCTTTTTATAGCGGCTATGAGTGCGGGCTTCTGGTTCTCCACAAAATCGATTGAGCATGTCGGGATAAGCACGGCTGCCGGCATGATGCTGGAGGGGGAGAAGGACAAGCTCAAGGTTGCCAGCGATGCCATGGCCATGGCCTTGTCAGAATTGATCGGGGAGCTGCCCGATGAGGCGGCAAGGGTGGACGTTATCCGCAAGGCCATCAACGGTTACCGGTTCGAGGAGGACAAGTCGGGCTACTTTTTTGTCTTCAAGGGCACCATGACCGTGGCCCATGCGGCCAAACCTTCCCTCAACGGCAAGGATCTCGGCACGCTGAAGGATTCCAACGGAATCTACATGATACGGGAATTGGCTGAAATCGCAGCCAAGGGCGGCGGTTTTGTCAGGTATATCTGGCCCAAACCCGGTGCGGGCGAGCAGCCCAAGCTCAGTTACGCCACCAGAATTCCCGGCACGGAGTATTTTATCGGCACGGGGGTCTATATCGACAATATCGACATGGCCAAGCAGCAGATTGAACTGACCATGGATGTTATCGTTCAGGAAAGCGTGATGATCATCGGGGTGTCTTTTGCGGTGGCCCTGATTTTCGTATTGGTCTTGAGTCTTTTCATCATCCGGAGCATCACCTCGCCCATCAGGGAAGCCACGGCCATTGCCGATGCCATTGCCCACGGCGACTATACCATGGAGCTGAATGTCAAGGGACGGGACGAAGCTGCGCAGTTGCAGATGTCCCTCAATGTGATGGCGAAAACCTTGCGCGAAAATATCGCGGAGATCACCGCCCGTTCCGCCGAGGCCAATGAAAAGACCAAGGCTGCGGAAATGGCCCTGAAAGAGGCTGACATGGCCAAGGCCGAGGCGGAAAGAGCTCGCAGGGAAGGTGCCCATCAGGCCGTCTCCCGTATTCAGGAAGTGGTCAACAGGGTTTCTGCCGCAGCCGAGCAAATGTCCCGGCAGGCCAGTATCATCGACGAGGGGACAACGGTGCAGCGGGACCGCATCCAGGGTACGGCCACTGCCATGAACCAGATGAACGCCACGGTTCTGGAGGTCGCCCGCAATGCCGCCGAGGCGTCTTCCATGGGCATCCGGGCCAAGGACCTGGCTGTGGAAGGTGCCGAGATCGTCAGCAAATCCGTGGCCGCCATGGATACGACCTATTCGGCTGCTGAAGGTCTCAAGTCCGGTATGAACCGGCTGGAAGCCCAGGCGCATGATATAGGCAAGGTCCTGGAAGTCATCACCGACATCGCCGATCAGACCAATCTGCTCGCCCTGAACGCGGCCATCGAGGCCGCCCGCGCAGGAGAAGCTGGACGCGGTTTTGCCGTTGTTGCCGACGAGGTCCGAAAATTGGCCGAAAAAACCATGCAGGCCACCAAGGAGGTGGGGGATTCCATCGCCGCCGTTCAGGAGGTGGCGAAGCAGAATGTCACCGGCATGGACAAGGCGTTGAGCGACCTTGGCATTGCCGTGGAGTTGTCCAGCAAGTCCGGGGAGGTCCTCAAGGACATTGTCGAAGGCGTTGAAGAATCCGCAGGTCAGATCAACAGCATCGCCGCTGCAGCCGAAGAGCAGTCAGCCGCTTCCGAGGAGATCAACCAGGCCATCGAGGAGGTCAACGCGATTTCGCTGGAAACCTCTCAGGGAGTGACCGAGTCCTCACAAGCCTTGGACGAGATGACCACGCAGATGGCTGAGTTGCAGGCTGTCATCGACAGGCTTGCAAGCGATTCTGCCTAGCCTGAAGAAAATCCAAACACGTTCAGGACACAGTGTCATTGGGCACTGTGTCCTTTTTTTTGCACGTTGTACCAGGTGCGGGAAAACCGTTCCAACCGTCAGGAGTGAAAATCGTGCCGTTTACCGGGATGTTGCGTCGCCCTTCATGCCGGTTCGCCGTTCACCGGGCCATTTTAAACCGTTCACCTAAAAAAGGACGCGGTTGCGCATTTGTTCCTATAAATGGTAACGAGTCCGTTGAGCCTTGCGCATCGGGCACAATATTTCAGAGGGTTGCGGCCCGTGGCAGGCGGGACGTGGCGAACACAACGAACAGATCAGGAGAATCTCAATGACCGAAGAGAAAAAAATCGAGAGTCTGCAAAAAGACGGGCAGATATTCCAACCTGAATCCTCCATGCAGGGTCAGGCCTGGATACAGAACATGGAAGCCTATGAGGCGGCCAACCGGAAAGCCCTGGACGACCCGGAGGGCTACTGGGGAGACCGGGCAAAGGACCTGATCAGCTGGTTCTCCGATTTCGATACCGTCCTGGAAGCGGACTACGACAAGCCCGAGTTCAAGTGGTTCTCCGGCGGCAAGACCAACGTCTCCTTCAACTGTTTGGATCGTCACCTGACCAACGGCCGCCGCAACAAGGCCGCCATCATCTGGCAGGGCGAGCCAGAAGAGGACACCAGGGTTTACACCTATCAGATGCTGCACACCGAGGTCTGTCGGTTCGCCAACGTCCTGAAGAAGAAAGGTGTCAAGCGGGGCGACCGCGTGGCCCTGTACATGCCCATGATCCCCGAACTGGCCATTGCCATGCTGGCCTGCACCCGCCTCGGCGCACTGCACTCCATCGTGTTCGCCGGTTTTTCCTCCATTGCTCTTCAGTCCCGCATCGATGACTGCCAGGCCAAGGTTCTGGTCACGGCAGACGCTGTTCTGCGTGCAGGCAAGACCATCCCGCTCAAGCCCAATGCCGACGAGGCGCTCAAGGACTGCCCCGGCGTGGAGCAGTGCGTCGTGGTCAAGCGCGGCGGCAACGAGGTCAACATGGTCGAAGGGCGAGACTCCTGGTGGCACGACGAAATCAGCGCCGACGATATCTCTTCCGAGTGCGCCTACGAGGAAATGGATGCCGAAGATCCGTTGTTCATCCTCTACACCTCCGGTTCCACAGGCAAGCCCAAGGGCGTGCTGCACACCACCGGCGGCTACCTTACCTACGCGGCCCACACCACCCAGTACGTTTTCGACGTCAAGGACGACGATGTCTACTGGTGTACGGCGGACGTCGGCTGGATCACCGGCCATTCCTACATCGTGTATGGTCCGCTGGCCCTGGGCGCCACCTCGGTCATGTTCGAAGGTGTGCCGAGTTACCCCAAGCCGGACCGTTTCTGGCAGATCGTGGACAAGTTCAAGGTCAATATCTTCTACACAGCCCCCACGGTCATTCGCGCCCTCATGCGCGAAGGTGATGAGTGGACCAAGAAATACGACCTCTCCTCCCTGCGTCTGCTCGGTTCCGTGGGCGAGCCCATCAACCCGGAAGCGTGGCTCTGGTATCACAAGAATATCGGCGGAAGCAGGCTGCCCATCGTGGATACATGGTGGCAGACCGAGACCGGCGGCATCATGATTTCCGCCCTGCCTTACGCCACTCCGCTGAAGCCCGGTTCGGCCACCAGGGCCCTGCCCGGCATCTCCGCCAAGATCGTGCGCCGCGACGGCACCCCGGCCAACCCCAATGAGGGCGGTCACCTGATCATCGACAAGCCGTGGCCCGGCATGTTGCGCAATGTCTGGGGCGATCCCGATCGGTATAAAAAGACCTATTTCGCCGGGTTCCCCGGAGCCTATGAAGCGGGCGACGGCGCGCGCGTGGACGAAGACGGTTATTTCTGGATCATGGGCCGCCTGGATGACGTCATCAACGTGTCCGGACACCGCATGGGCACCGCCGAGATCGAATCCGCCCTGGTGGCGCACGCCGATGTGGCCGAGGCTGCCGTGGTCGGCATGCCCCACGACATCAAGGGCGAGACCATCTACGCCTACGTCACCCTGAAGTCCGGTATTGAGCCGTCCGACGACATGGTCAAGGAGCTGAAAGTCTGGGTGCGCAAGGAGATCGGTCCCATCGCCACTCCCGAGTTCATCCAGTTCGCCGACGGCCTGCCCAAGACCCGTTCCGGCAAGATCATGCGCCGTGTCCTGCGCAAGATCGTCGAAGGTTCGAACGAGTTCGGCGATACCTCCACCCTGGCCGATCCGGGTGTGGTCACCGACCTGGTCGAAGGCAACAAGGAACTGGTCGGTTAGTTCGGCTTCTGATAGCGGCGCATCTCTAGAGCTACGCCACGATCGAAAGTCTTTATTGGTGATTCATGAAAGGCCCCCGCACTGGTTGCGGGGGCCTTTTGGTTTGGTGTTTGGTGGTGTATGCAGTGGTCAAACACGGAGAGAATATGAACAGCGAAATCGCCAATCCCTTTGCCGACGGAACCTGCTTTTTCTGTGGTCCGAACAACCCGTCGGGGTTGAAATTGGTCTTTCACCGCGACGGGAACGGCGGGGTGTACGCCGAGTATACGCCCGAGGCCAAATTCTGCGGCCAGGGCAACATCTTTCACGGCGGCATGCAGATGGGGCTGCTCGACGAGGCCATGTGGTGGGCTGGCTACGCGGCCACGGGCGTCATGGAGGCGGTCACGGTCAGCGCCAGCTTCCGTTTTCTGCGACCCGTGTATATTGGCGCACCCATCCGGGTGGTCTGCGCAGTGGCGTCCAACGAGGGGCAGTCCATCAGACTCAAGGGGCGCATCCTCAATTCCGATGGCAAGGTCTGCACCTCGGTCAAGGGGGAGTACCGTATGGTCGGCAGGGAACAGTTCGAGTCCATGGTGGCAGGCTAGCCCGGACCATGAATACGCAAAAAAGCGCGCCATGGATCCATGGCGCGCTTTTTTGCGTATTCATGGGTTAGAGGCTCAGGCCCAGGGGCTTGAGGTAGAGTTCTCCCTTGAAGGTCAGTTCCGCTGCTCCCTGGAGAAAGACGTTGTCCTTTTCGAGGAAGATGGTCAGCACCTCGTTGCCGGAGGTCGTCAGATTGGCGAACTCGTCGGTCAGGCCAAGGGTGTTGGCAAGCAGTTGGGTGGCGGCCGCTCCGGTGCCGCAGGCATAGGTCTCGGCTTCCACGCCGCGCTCATAGGTGCGCAGGAGCATGGTGTTCCGGTCCACGATCTGGGCGAAGTTCACGTTGGTTCCGGCGGGTGCGAAGTGCTCATGGTAGCGTATTTTCGGACCGAGATCCATGATGTCTAGGGCCGTGACGTCGCTCAGGAACACCACGGTGTGCGGTACGCCGGTGTCGGTGAAATGGACGGTCACCGGCTGGCCGTCGACAGTGAGGACGATATCGGTCTGCGTGTTCCGGGGCGGAGTGAGCTGCACTTTGACGCGGCCCTGGTCCGGGCCGTCCAGCAGGACTTTTGCCTTGATGGGACCGGCGTCGGTGCCGAAGGTGTGCTCTGCCGGGGCCAGGCCCAGGGCATGGGCGAGCTTGCCCGCGCAACGCGAGGCATTGCCGCACATCTCGGCACGGGAGCCGTCGGAGTTGTAGAAATGCCAGCGGTAGTCGAGATTCGGGGCGTCGGTGTCCTCAAGGAAGAAGAGGCCGTCCGCATAGACCCCGAAGGCGCGGGCGCACACGGCCTTTGCCCATTCAGCCATGGCGGATTCCGGGACGCCGAGCTTCCGGTTGTCTATGACGACGAAGTCGTTGCCGCACCCCTGCATCTTGTAGAAGGGGACGGACTCTGTGAATATGGTCATGGGATACTCCACGCGTTTTTTCCCCTTATGCAGGGGATGTCCGCATATGGTCCAATTCTTTTTGCCTATGGATGGATATTGCCGATTCAGGCCGTGAGCCAGGCGATGGCCTTTTTTTCGTCGGTGAAGATCTTGAAGTTGAGGGATCGGTTGCGCAGGATGGTCTCAAAGACAGTGCCAAGCTCCATGCTTTCAGGGGTGATGAGGCTGGCGATACGGACGCCCTTCATGGCCGATTCGGCTGTGATGTTTGATTCGCTGAGGGTGTATGCGTCCATAACGTCAGTGCGGTTCACAAGGGTGCGTTCGTCGAGCAACGCTCTTGTGGTGGCATATTCCTCCCCCTTCTGGGCGAGTAGTGCCGCATATTCGAACAGCTCTTCGATGGAATCGATAGACCCCGAAGTCGTAACCCTGATATAGTTATCAAAATATTGTATGGTGGCAGTGTATGACATTATGTCTTTTAACTCTACAAAGATATGACACCATATCCAAGTCTTTGTCAAGATTCATGTACTTGCCATTCGCTCGGACCGCAGGTATCCCTTGGCCCAGAAGAATCAGGAGAAAGAATATCATGTCCAAACCGTGCGTCGGCTGCGGGTGGTGCTGCCTTCAGGACCCCTGCATGGAGTCACACAGGAAATACGGCTACATGCGCCGATGTCCCGACCTGTTCTGGGACGAGGCGGCAGGGCGATACCTTTGTGGTCTCATGCTTGCCCCTGAAACCGCCGAACAGATGAAGCAGTCCCAGCATGCGGGGCAGGGATGCTATGCCCCGCTCAACTCCTGGCGGGAGGATGTGCGCAATCGTGATGAGGATTAAACGCTTTCGCTCTTGCCCAAAAACGTCTTTTATATAATAGTTCCGCTTGTCTCTAAAACATAAGACGATGGAGCTTTCATGCGAGTGACATTCACCGGAGTGGGTGAAGCCTTTGACGACCTGTTGCCAAATACTTCCATACTCGTTGAATCCGGGTCTTCTTCAATCCTTTTGGATTGCGGGTTTTCCGCCTCTTGCAGGTTCTGGGGGCAAGCGGAAAATCCGCTCGCGCTGGATGCCGTGTACGTTTCCCATTTTCATGCAGACCATTATTTCGGCATTCCGGCCCTGATAGTCCGGTCCATTGAGGAAGGCCGTTCAAAACGGCTGACCATCATGGGTCCAAGCGGCATTGAATCGCGCATCACCCGGCTTATTGAGATGGCCTATTCCAATGCCCTGGCCCAGGCGAAGTTCGAGGTGTTCTACATCGAATGCGAGCCGGGCGAGGATTTCAAGCACAGCGGCTTCAAGTTCGGATTCGCTCTCAACAATCATTCCATGCCCTGCCTGTCGATACGGCTGGACGCAAACGGCAAGTCCCTCTATTATTCGGGTGACGGAAAGCCCACGGATGACACCCTTGAACTGGCCATGGGGTGCGACATGGTGATCCATGAAGCGTTTACTCTGGACGAGATCACCCTTGGCCACGGGGACGTAGGGTCTTCCCTTGAGTTTGCCCGCAGAGTGCGAGCCAAGTCGTGCGCTTTGGTGCATATGAAGCGTTCGGTCCGACATACAATGATGGACATGATCAAAATGGCCATTGACACGGTGCCTGAGGTCAACGCCTTTTTGCCGGAACCCGGAGACGTGCACACAATCTGATTCCGCCGGATGACTTAATTTTTCTTAACCTGATTATTATATCTTTTTTGATCAATTGCTGGCATTTCCACACGGGTTTAGCATATGCGAAATCCGCAATGTGACGACATTGGCGATACCGGGAAACAGGGGAAGTGATGTCAGGAAAATATGATCTTATCCTATTTGAATATTTTGAAAAGACCAATGGATGCATCGTGCTTGTCAGCGAAGACCAGCTGTTCAAGCGCATGTTGTCCTCGACTATTTTCAAGATAATCGGCACCAAACGCGATTGTCTTTTCGCCTTTGAAGAGATTCAGTCGGGGTTGCGGAAAGTTCAGTCTCTGCAAAAGAAGTCCGTCGACTGCATCTTGTTCATCGAGCGCTGGGTCAACGGGAATACCACTACCGAAACCATTGTTACGCTCAAGCGGTTGATGCCGGATCTCAAGATTATCGTACTCGTCGGGGAAACCAAGCGGGAAAATATCGCCTATTTTTATGAAATCGGCGTCAACAACGTCATTTCCAAGCCCGCTTCCATGAACAACATCATCGAAAAGCTGGCCTTCACCATCAAGCCCCAGGGCAAACTCAGCGAGTACATGGGCATCGGCAAGCGGTGCCTGGCTGCGGGCAAGCTCATGGAGGCCATGCAGATAGCCGACAAGATACTCAAGCTCAAACCTGAAAGTCCGGCCGGACTGATGCTCAAGGGCGACATCCATCTGGCTCAGAATGAGCGGGACAAGGCCCTGGAGAGCTATCACCGGGCGCATGACAGTTCTAAAATCTATCTGGAACCCATCAAAAAGCTTGTGGGCGTGTATGAGGGAGTCGACGACGATGAGGCTCTCAAGTACATGAAAAAGCTTGATAAGCTAAGCCCTTTGAATGCCTATCGAAAAACCGAGATCGGCAAGTTGCATGTCAGACGGGACCAGATGGAAGAGGCAGAAGTCTATTTTGACCAGGCCATTGAGACGATCACCAAGGAGGCCATGGGGTTGATCAGTTCCGTGGCCAACAATATCTCGGAGGCGGTGTCCGGGACCCCGGCCATGGCCGAAAAATATCTGACCAAGGTGCTGGATGCCAAAGCCAACCATCTCGGTCCTGACGACATCGTCCTCTTCAACAGGCTCGGCATCGCCTTGCGCGGACAAGGCAAGTGGAAGGAAGCCATCGACAATTATGCCATGGCCCTGCGTATCTCGCCCAACGACGAGGGGCTGCATTACAACATGGGCATGGCCTATTCCGACGGCGGAGAAAAACGTATGGCTGCCAAGTGTTTTGAGAATGCCCTTGTCATTAATCCCGTGTTTTATCGGGGCAGCGAGAACGTTTCCATGAATGTAGGCACCCTGTTCAGTGAAATGCGGGATTTCGAGAAGGCCTTGCCCTGTTTTGAAAGCGCACTCAAAGTAAACCCGGACAACGCCACGGCCAAGCGAAAGCTTGCGGCTTTGAGGACAGTGATCGAGTAGTCTCGGCGCGATACGGATGCATCAGACTCCCGGAACGGCTCATAGCCTTCCGGGAGTCTTCTTTGGTGGGTTGACCCGTTTCCCCTTCGTCACGTATCGTTGAGATGTGCAGAAACAGGCTGCCATGCAACAGGCCAAAGGGGTACACTCATGCCGGGCGAAACTGCTGACACCATAGTACGTGATTTCATCGAAAAGGATCAGGGCGTCATCGTCTACCTTTCCGACGATTTCGGCTTCACCCGCGCCCTGCGCAACATGGTCTCCCGTCTCATAGGCCTCAGGGGCGAGGTGCTCATGCCGTTCACCACCACGGAAGCGGCCATGAGAAAGTGTACGGAACTCAAGGATCAGGACGTCCCCTGCGTGGTATTCATCGAACGCATGATCAATAACCGTCCGTCCACGGATTTCATCATCTGGCTTGGTCGCGAATTTCCCCAGGCCAAGAAGATTGTCCTGACCTGGGAGGCCACCCAGGAGACCGTGGCCTACTTCTTCGAGTTGGGAGTGAGCCGGGTGCTGGTCAAGCCTGCTTCGGCCAATAATGTCATCGAGGAACTGGCCGAGGCCATTTCTCCGCCCATGGAGTTCAAGCAGCAGATGGATCGTTGCCGGGAGCTGTTGGAAAACCGTGAGTATGACGCGGCCCTGGAGGCTTCGGATCATATCCTCATGGTTCGACCTGACAGTGCGCGCGGTCTGGCCATGCGCGGAGATGCCTTCATGGGCATCGGCAAGGTGGACAATGCGGTTCAGGCTTATATGGCCGCGCACGAGGCCAATCCCATTTTCATGGCCCCGCTGATCAAGCTGGCCGAGGCCTTCCGTGAAATGGAGGATGAACGCGCCTTGGCATATCTGAAACAACTGGACGACATCAGTCCGCTCAACCCCGAGCGCAAGATCGACATAGCCGAGGAACATTTGCGCAAGGGCGAACACGAGCAGGCCGAACGTTATCTCGACCAGGGCATGAAGACTGCGGAGAAAGAGGTCCGAAGCATGGTGGGTGATTTGACCCAGCGGATCGTCGATGCGGTCTCCACCGTGGCCCCCAACCTGGCCGTGAAATATCTCAATCGGGTCATTGAGACCAAACGCACTCTGGGCCGTGATGATCTGGTCCATTTCAACCGGCTGGGCATTATTCTGCGCGGCGAAGGTCGATGGGCCGAGGCGGTGGAGGTCTACAGGAAGGCCGTGACCATCGCCCCGGAAGATCCTGTCATTCACTACAACATGGGGTTGGCTCACTGGGAAGGCAATGAGCGCATGGTTGCCATGGGTTGTTTTGAAAAGGCCCTGTCCATAGATCCGCAGTTCTATGCAGGGAGTGTCGGGGCAGCTTTGAACATAGGCTCCCTCTATATGGATTTGCGCTACTATGAGGACGCCCAGCCATTCTTCATGCATGTTCTCGAACTGGACCCGAAAAACGAAATGGCCCGGACAAAGCTTGCCAAGGCCCGCTCCCTGGCCGAGACCGGTCATGAACCGGTGGTCAGGAAGACCGCTTCCAAAAGCGAAGACGACCGGGTTCTCAACCTGGAAGGGCTGCCCGAACCGCCCAAGAAGAAAAAGAAAAAGAAGAAGCGCAAGCCCTTCACCAACCTGGAGATATAGAGGCCTCTCCCGGCCCTCCATCCCTTTGTCCACCCCAGACTTTTCAGGGAGTCAGTGGACTCCCGTGTCTTCATTTCGAAATAAGGACTATGCCTCCCAGCACGCACCCGCAGCCCGTCAACTGTTGCCACCCTAGAGGTTCATCAAGGATAAGGGCTGACAGAACCAGTGCCGAGACCGGCATGATGGCCGTGAAGACGCCTGCCGTGGACGGGGAGACCCTGGTGATGCCCGCGAACCAGAAGAGGTAGGCCAGGACCGTGACGAACGCGCCGTAATAGAGAACTACCAGCCAGCCGGTCATGGAGATGGCCGTAAAATCAGTGGAAACCGCCTCGATCACGCCCATGGGCAGGAACCAGAGCAGTCCGAACAGGGAGATGATGGTGGATACGGCCAGGGGTGACAGCGGCTCGGGTACGGTCTTGCGGATGAGCAGGAACAGGGATTCGAAGATGACCGCGCACAGGACCAGCAGGTTCCCGGCCAGCGGATTTGCTCCGGTCACGCCGTTGCCCTGCACCAGATTGATGACCAGCACGCCGAGCACGGACAGAAGGATGCCGAGTCCGGTTCTGGTCGAGGGGCGGTCCTTGAGGAAGAACCATGCGATGATGCCCATGCAGGCCGGGGTGGTGGAGGTGATGATGCCTGCCGAGGCCGGACCGGTCAGGGTCAGGCCGTAGAGCAGGAATACCGTGAACAGGAACGAGCCGCACAGGGATTGTCCGGCAATCATCAGCCAGGAGCGTCTTGATATGCGCGGCAACCCGCCTTCGCGCATGAAGACGATGGGGATGAGGATCGCGAGAGCCAGGATGAAGCGCAGGGCCGAGGCCAGGAAAATCGGCAGTTCGGCCACCATGATCTTCCCGGCCACCACCGAACTGCCCACCAGGATCATGGCCAGACTGAGGTTGATATAGGCGTAGGATTTTTGGGACATGGTGGGACCATGCCCGAGTCGGCGTCAGGAGTTTTGAAGAATCTTGCGGTATTTGCCCGGCGTGACCCCGGTCTGCCGCTTGAACAGCCGGGTCAGATGGGCCTGGTCCGAAAAGCCGCACTCAAGGGCGATATCGACCATGCGGTCAGTCCCGGCCAGCCGCTGCCGGGCGCGCTCCACCCTGGTCTGGGTCAGGTATCCGTGGGGCGTCACTCCCAACTGTTTTTCGAACACGCGCACCAGGTGAAAGGGCGACAGACCGGCCAGCCGCGACAGTTCGGTCAGGGAAACATCCTCGGAGTATCGGTCCTCGATGATTTCACGCGCCCGGTTCACGGCCCTGTGCTCATGCCCGCCTTCCGGCCATTGGCCACGTTTGTCCGCATGCCGGGAAATCCAGTGGGTCAGCAGTTGTAACAGCCGCGTTTCCTTCTCGATGGCCGATGCGTCCGGGCTTTCCAGCAGCCGGTGGGTCTGTGCGATGCATCGGGCCAGCTCGGAGTCGTCAATGACCCCGGCTCGGAAATGGGGCAGGCCCGGTCGGGTCATGAGCGTCCCTGCTGCGTCCAGGAGCGCCTCGGGCCTGAGGTAGAACATGCGGTAGGCCCAGCCGTCCCGGTCCGCGCCGTGCCCGTCGTGCGCCTCGCCCGGCACCACCAGGTTGACCTGGCCCTTGGCCGCGACCACGCTTTCACCCCGGTAGTTGAAGCGCATGGCGCCGGATTCGATGCATCCCACCGCGAATCCGTCGTGGAAATGTCTGGAAAAGGTTTGGGTCACGAACCGCGCATGCAACATGTCCACCCCGCCCAGAAAGGGGAGGGTAGAGACATGGGAGGTTTCCTTTGTCGTGGTGCGCGCCATGGGTGTATCATCGTCAAGGGCGGCGGAAAAAGCAAATGGTGTATGTTGACGGGCCGGACCATTTCTGACAACCACGATGCAAATAAGGATGTGCAATGAAATTTTCCCGGAAAGACTTGGACTTGGCCATGGGGGCCGGAATCATCTCTTCGGAGACGCGTGACGCCCTTGCGGCCTTTTTCGAAGGGAGGCCGGAGAGCGGCCCCTCGTTCTCCATGGCCAACGTGCTTTACTACCTGGGCGGCCTTATCGTCATCAGTGCCATGACCTTTTACGCGACTTCTGCATGGGCGGAGCTGGGCGGCCTGGGCCACCTGCTGGTTGCCGTAGGCTATGGCCTGACTCTTTTGCTGACCGGCAACTGGCTGTGGCACGGCAAGGGGCAACGCATTCCCGGCGGCATCCTGGTCACGGCCGCAGTCTGCCTGACGCCCATGGCCGTATTCGGTCTTCAGGAACTGTCCGGTTGGTGGATGTGGGACGAACCGGGCATGTACAGGGACTTCTACCGGTGGATTCGTGGCGGATGGTTTTTCATGGAGATCGGCACGGTGGCGGTGGGGTGTCTCGCCTTGTGGCGCTACAGGTTCCCCTTCATCACCCTGCCCATAGCCTTCAGCCTGTGGTTCCTTTCCATGGATATGTCGGCAATCCTCTACGGCCCGGACTTTTCCTGGGATCAACGGGAGATCGTTTCCCTGTGGTTCGGCCTCTGCATGCTTGTGGCCAGCTACCTGGCGGACCGCCGGACCAGGGAGGATTTCGCCTTTTGGGGCTACCTGTTCGGCATGTTTGCCTTTTGGGGCGGATTGACCAGCCTTGACAGCGACTCGGAGTTGGGGAAGTTCCTCTACTGCTGCATCAACCTTTTGCTCATGGGCGTGTCGGTGGTGCTGCAACGCCGTGTCTTCATCGTGTTCGGCTCCATGGGGGTGTTCGGCTATCTGGGGCATCTGGCCGGGGATGTGTTCGAGGATACACTGACCTTCACCTTTGCCCTGAGCGCCCTTGGACTGATCGTTATTTTTGCAGGGCTTCAGTATCACAGGCACCGCAAAACCATAGAGGAAAAAGCGGTCCTCTTGCTGCCTCCCTTCATCAGGCGTTCCCTTCCGATGAACAGGGGCTAGGCCTGCCCGGTTTGGCAGGGGCAGGGGGAGAATAGCCGCTTGGATTGCGTTGCCTTTCGTGCTAGAGGCTTCGCCACGAGCTTTGTTTAAGGAGATAGGCAACACATGAGAGCGAAGATACATTTGGAAGGCGCACTGAAGAAGGTGCTGGGCGATTTCGGCTGGGAATGGCCGGAAAAAGCGGTCATCGAGCCGCCCAAGGACAAGAGTTTCGGCGACATGTCCGCCAACGTGGCCATGATGCTGTCCAAGCAGGCCAGGAAAGCCCCCCGCGCCATTGCCGAAGACATTCAGGGTGCGCTGTCCGGTGACCCGCTTATCGAGAAGATCGATATCGCCGGTCCGGGCTTTTTGAATTTCACCTTTGCGCCGACCTTCTGGCAGGAAACCGTAGGCGTCATCCTGAATGCGGGCGAGGAATACGGCTCCTCCACCCTGGGCAACGGCACCAGGGTACAGGTGGAATACGTGTCCGCCAACCCCACCGGGCCGCTGCACATCGGCCATGGTCGAGGTGCGGCATTGGGCGACTCCCTGACCCGGATTCTCGAGAAGGCCGGGTATGAGGTCGAGGCCGAGTACTACATCAACGATGCGGGCCGCCAGATGCTCATCCTGGGCGGGTCCATCCTGTACCGCGCCCGACTGTTGGGCGGACAGGACGTGCCCGAGCCTGAAGATTTCTACAAGGGCGACTATATCACCGATATCGCCAGGGATGTCATGGCCGCCAACCCCGGCCTGCTGGACATGGATGCGGCAGAGGCCACCGAGATATGCAAGGAATACGGCAAGGATGTGATCCTGGACGGCATCAAGGAAGATCTGGCCGCGTTCGGCGTGCGCCATGATGTCTGGTTTTCGGAGACGTCCCTGGTCGAGGACGGCAAGGTGGACGAGACCTTTGCGGACCTGACCAGGTCGGGCATGGGCTATGCGGCGGACGGCGCGTTCTGGTTCAAGTCCACGGAACTGGGCGACGACAAGGATCGCGTGTTGCGCAAATCCAACGGCGACACCACCTATTTCGCCTCGGACATCGCCTATCATGACAACAAGTTCAAGCGCGGTTTTGATCTCGTGGTGGACATCTGGGGTGCGGACCATCACGGGTATATCCCCCGCATGATGGCCGCCTGCGAAGCGCTCGGCAAGAAGGACGGGCTGCATGTCATCCTGGTCAACCTGGTCAACCTGCTGCGCGACGGTCAGCCCATTGCCATGAGTACGCGTGCGGGGCAGTTTGAGACCCTGAAGGACGTGGTTGACGAGGTTGGCTCCGATGCGGCCCGGTTCATGTTTTTGTCCCGTAAATCCGACTCCAAGCTGGATTTCGACCTGGAACTGGTCAAGCAGAAGACCATGGACAACCCGGTCTACTATGTGCAGTACGCACATGCCCGTATTTGTTCGCTGAAAAAGAAGGCGAGCGAAGCAGGCAAATCCGCAGCCGTTGTCGGCGTGGAGTCATTGGCTCTGCTGAATACTGATTATGACATGGAAATACTTCAACTTCTTGATCAGTATCCCGATTTTGTGGAGGCGGCTGCCCGTACGCAGAGTCCGCATATGATATCGATGTTTTTGCAGGAGCTTGCATCCACGCTCCACAGATACTATACCAATTGTCACGTGCTCAGCGCAGAGGATGATGTGGCCGCGGCCCGGCTTATGCTGCTCGGTTGCGTGGCCGGTGTCGTGAAGAACGGTCTTGGATTGCTGGGCGTGAATGCCCCGGAGTCCATGTAGAGGACGCCTTGTCAGGTCTCAACAACAAGTGGAACCATGCCTGAAACCATAGAACCGAAATACAAGGTCAAAGTGCCAAAGCTCAATGCCGTCAAGAAGAAGTTCGATTTTTCCCTGTCCCTTCCCGGCATGATCAGCGCGGTTGGTGCCGGGGTGTTGGCCCTGACGTTCTTCTTTGTGATGGGCATCCTCATCGGGCGTGGCTATCGGCCCGAGGCGGACGTACCGCCCCTTGGGCAGATCATGCCGGATAGAATCCATGGGCAAATGGCGCAAGAACAGTCTGCGCCCGGCGTGCTCACGTCCGAGGAACTGGATTACCAGGATAGGCTGAAGGCGTCGCCGCAGCAGATCATGGATGACCAGACACAGGCACCCAAACCTGCGCCTGTTGTCAAGCCCGAACCTGTCGCCAAGCCGGACCCTGTCGCCAAACCCGAACCTGTTGCCAAATCCAAGCCCGAGTCCGCCCCGGCCAATGCCGGTGAAGAGGTCTTTGATTACGTCTATCAGGTCGCTTCGTTCAAGAAGATAGAGATGGCCAAAGATCTGGGTAAGAAGTTGGAAGCTGCCGGTCTGCGAGTCTCCATCGAAGACGGCCAAGCCAAAGGTTCCACCTGGCATCGGCTGCGGGTGCTGCACCACGGTACGCCGTCCTCCACCAACGAGATGAAGGCGGTGCTGGCCAAACACGGCATAGGCAAACCGCTCTTGAAGAAGAAGACACCGGCAAAATAGTCCGTGCCTTTTTTGACCGATAAAAAAAAGGCGGCCCGAACGGGTCGCCTTTTCTTGTGGTGTCGAGTGCGCGTTACGCGCCGCTGTCTGCAGTGTGCCGTTTGGAGAATATCCGTTTGGCCAGGTAGATGAACGGGGTGTCCAGTCCGGCCACGATGACCTTGATGATATAGGTCGAAAGCAGGATCTCCATGAACACGTTCATGGGAAACATGCCCCAGAAGGCGATGGTGCAGAAGATGGCCGAATCCAGCAACTGGCTGACCATGGTGGAGGCATTGTTGCGCAGCCAAAGGAGTCTGCCGCCCGTGCGTTCCTTGATGGCGTGGAAAGCCCAGACGTCATGCAGTTGGGAGACCAGGTAGGCGACCATGCTGGCCAGGGCGATGCGCGGCATGAAGCCGAAGAGTGCGGAAAGATGCGGCTGGGCGAAATCGTCGGCGGCAGGTACGAAATAGAGGGCGATCTGCATGTAGACCACCATCATGACCAGGGCCACGAACCCGAGCAGAACCCCTTTGCGCGCTTCATGCTTGCCGTAAAATTCGCTGAGCAGGTCCGTTGCCAGGAACACGCTGGCATAGAGCACATTCCCCAGCGTGGTGGTCAGGCCGAACAGTTCCACGGTCTTGAGCACCTGAATGTTGCACAGAAGCAGGTTGAAGACCATCAGGCCGTACAACCCCACCCGACCGAACAGCCGGTAAACCACCAGGACCATGGACAGGTCCACCAAGGCAAAAAGTATCCATAATGTTTCGTTCATGGAGGGAGGTTTGCCCCGAATTTTGAGGAAGGTCAAGCCTGGAGGGGGGGCGGCTCGGGATAGCGGGCCATCTGCACATTTTCCGAGGGGGAATTTGATCCTCACGTAGAAAGCTACGCTGCGGTCAAATCCCCCCTCGGGAAATGCACACCTGACCCACTCTCCCAAGCCTTGTCGCGTTATCGAGGAGAGCCGCTGTTGGATGCCTTTGGCATCCAAGGCGCTCCAATTGGGTTAAAGCGGGGGGTGCCTTTGGCATCCGAGTCGCTCCATGAAGGTCCAGCGATATAAAAGGTTTCGGAAGGGAGAGGCAAAGCCCTTTTCAAAGGGTTTCCCTCTCCCCTTCCCCCGGCCGCCGGAGGCAAAAAAAAGGCCGGTTGTCCGGCCTTTTTGAATGTCTGTAGCTGTCACTAACTTCTTGTGATCAGCCCGTAGTGCTTCTTGCCCTTGCGGATGACGAGCAGTTCACCGGCGATAAAGTCGTGATCGCTGATTTCGTGGCCGTCCTCGACGCGGTCACCATTGATGTACACGCCGCCGCCCTGGATGTCCTTGCGGGCCTGGCCCTTGGACTGGACCAGGTTCAGGTCCACCAGCATCTGGGGCAGGTCAGGCACGTCGCCGGGGGCGTAGTGAGAGGCAGGGGCGGATTCGAGCGCGGCACGCAGTGTGACCGGGTCGATGGTCTTGAGGTCGCCTTTCCCGAACAGGGCTTCGGTGGTGGCCAGTACGCGTTCAAGTTCGTGCTTGCCGTGGATCATGGTGGTTACCTCTTCCGCAAGCCGTTTCTGGGCGGCGCGAAGGTGCGGGGCCTCCTGCATCTGCTTCTCGATTTCGGCGATTGCTTCCTGGTCGAGGAAGGTGAAGAGCTTAAGGAATTTGATGACGTCCGCATCATCGGTGTTCATGAAATACTGATAGAATGCGTAGGGCGAGGTGATCTCGGCGTTGAGGTAGATGGCACCCTTTTCGGATTTGCCGAATTTTTTGCCGGACGCAGTGGTTATGAGCGGGAAAGTCAGGGCATAGACCTCGGCCGGTTCGCCTTCGTGGGCGCAGCGACGGCGGGTGAATTCGCATCCGGCGGTGATGTTGCCCCATTGGTCGCCGCCACCGATCTGCAACCTGCATTTGCGGGTCTTGTACAGATGGTAAAAATCGTAACTCTGAAGAATCATGTAGGAAAATTCGGTATAGGAAATACCGGTTTCTTCACGGCCGATGCGTCCTTTGACAGATTCCTTCTGGAGCATCCCGTTGACGGTGAAGTGTTTGCCCACGTCACGCAGCAGCTCAATGGCGGTCATGTCCTTGGTCCAATCGTAGTTGTTGACGATCTCCGGACGGTCGCCCGTATTGCGTTCAACAAAGCGGCGGACCTGGCCCTTGATCTTTTCAAGGCGCTCTTCCATGAGGCCGGGATCGGACAGTTCGCGTTCCTTGTCCTTGCCGGACGGGTCGCCGATGCGTCCGGTGGCGCCGCCCATGAGGTAGAGCGGATGGAGGTCGGCACGTTTCATGCGGACCAGACAGAGCAGGGGGACCAGATTGCCTATGTGCAGCGATTCTGCGGTGGGGTCGAAGCCGCAATACATGGTGGCTCCCGGCGTGGCGAGATACTCGCGTACCTTGTCTTCGTCGGACACCTGATGAATCAGCCCTCGCCACTTCAAGTCATCGTAGATATTCACTTTCTTCCTCATTCTCGGTCAGCGTTTTACAAGGGTTCACGACCGGCTGTCCTGGTTGAACGTGGCCATGGTTACCGCCTTGCCGGTGGTATCATCTATGTCAAAAATCGCGCCTTGTAAAACCCCTGGACCCGAGGCCGCCTCCAGCCGTCGGGGCAGGCCGGTCAGGTATCGGTCCAGGATGATTTCAGGCTTCATGCCAAGGCAGGAATCCGTTGCGCCGCACATGCCGAGATCGGTCAGGTAGGCCGTGCCGCCGGGCAGGATTTTGGCATCATTGGTCTGTACATGAGTGTGGGTGCCGACCACGGCGGAGACCTTGCCTTCCAGGAAATAGCCCATGGCGATCTTTTCGCCCGTGGCCTCGGCGTGGAAATCCACTACCTGGATCGGGATGTCAGCAGGAAGTCCGTCGACAATGGTTTCAATGGAGGCAAAGGGACAGTCGATGGGCGGCATGAAGGTGCGGCCGATGACGTTGATGACGGCCACGGGCGGCAGGTTGTCCTTCCTGAAGACCTGGACGCCCCTGCCGGGCAGCTGATCGGGGTAGTTGTGAGGCCTGAGCAACCGTCCATCGGAGTCGAGCAGGGAGTAGAGATCCTTGTATTTCCATGTGTGGTTGCCGCCGGTAATGCCGTCCACGCCCGCCTTGAACAGTTCCTTGGCATGTTTGGCCTTCAGCCCGTAGCCGGAGCTGGCGTTTTCACCGTTGGCAAAGGCCAGATCAATGGATTCTTCGGCCTTGATTCGGGCGAGGTTGTCCATGACCGCCCGGCGGCCGGGGCGACCTACGATGTCGCCGAGAAAGAGTATGCGCATGACGCTCCTTTGGATGAATCAGGGCTTCAGTCTTTGGAGTAATCGGTAAAGATGGCGTCAGGGATCAATTCCGCTGGAAGACCGTGGGGGCCACCTGCTTGATGGGCAGCGGCATACCGGACAAACTCTCCGAGTGACCGATGAAGAGGTAGCCGCCGGATTGCAGATTGTTGCAGAATTTCTGGAACAGTATCTCCTGGGTGGCCCGGTCGAAATAGATGACCACGTTGCGGCAGAAAATGATGTCCTGCTTTTGGGGCAGGCGGAAATCACCCATGAAGTTGAGCCGTTGGAAGGAAATTTTGTTGCGCAAGACATCGTCCATCTTGACCAGTTGCTGGTTTTTTGACTTGAGCATGTACTTCTTCTTGTATTGCATGGGCACGTCTTCCACTTTTTCCATGGAGTAGACGGCCCGTTTGGCCTCGGCCAGAATCTTCTGGGAGATGTCAGTCGCCATGATTTTGAACCCGAATCCCTGGTGCGAGGTGCTCCACTCATGGAGGACCATGGCCAGGGTGTAGGGTTCTTCGCCGCTTGAACAGCCTGCGGACCAGAGGTTCAGGTTTCCGTTTCGGCCGATGCCCCGGCTCCAAAGCTCGGGCAGGACGGTGTTGTTCATGATGTCCCAGTGCTTGGGCTCGCGAAAGAAATGGGTGGTGTTGGTGGTGACCACGTCTATCAGGTGCATGCGTTCCGCTTCATGCCCCTCGGGGGAGAATACGTAGTCGCAGTATTCCTTGTAGCTGGACATACCAAGTGCGCGTAATCTTTTCTGGAAACGGGATTGCAGCAATACCTTTTTGGTGGGCGGCATCTTGATGCCGAACTCCGAGTGGATGAGAGCGCTGAATCGCTTGAATTCGGCATCGCCCATTTCTGAACGAACTATATCTAAGGAACTGCTCATCTTTTTTTTGAAGTTGAGGCCGTTGGTTTCAGTGCGAGAGTCTTGCTTGCTGTCCCGGTTCATTTCTTTTGGCGCTCCATTTCCTGTTTAGTGCAGGCTCGTCACCATACGAAATTTTGATTGTTGCGGGCCATGATTTTTTTTCATCTGCAAAACTGCGTCATAAACAGCGGGTACCCGGGGGCGTGTGGCGTCCGGGTACCCTCTGCGGTTTGTCTTATTTTGCGTAACCGACTGCCCGTTTTTCCCTGATGACCGTGACCCGTATCTGGCCCGGGTAGGTCATGTTGTTCTCGATCTTCTCGGCGATGTCCTTGCAGAGAACGTAGGTGCTCTCGTCACCGACCTTTTCGGAATCCACCATGACGCGAATCTCACGACCGGCCTGGATGGCGTAGGCCTTTTGCACGCCTTCGAATCCGGTGGCCAATCCTTCAAGCTCCTCCAGCCGCTTGACGTAGTTCTCAAGCAGTTCCTTGCGTGCGCCGGGACGGGCACCGGAAAGGGAGTCCGCCGCCTGGACCAGATTGGCCAGGATGGTTGTGGGCGCGACATCCTCATGGTGTGCGGCTATGGAGTGGATGATCTCCTTGGTTTCGCCGTGCTTTTTGGCCAGGTCCGCACCGATGACGGCATGGGGCCCTTCGATTTCGTGGTCTACGGCCTTTCCTATGTCGTGCAGCAGGCCGGCGCGCTTGGCTTCTTTTTCGTTGAGGCCGAGTTCCGCAGCCATGACGCCGCACAGGAAGGCGACTTCCATGGAATGTTGGAGCACATTTTGGGAGAAGCTGGTCCGGTAATGCAACCGGCCGAGCAAATTGATGAGTTCCGGGTGAATGCCGTGGACGCCGACGTCAAAGGTGGCCTGTTCGCCGATCTCCTTGAGTTTTGTGTCCATCTCGCCTTCCACCTTGCGTACGACTTCTTCGATGCGGGCGGGGTGGATGCGTCCGTCGTGGATGAGGCGCTCCAGGGCCTGTTTGGCCACTTCGCGCTTGAGGGGACTGAAGGCTGACAGAACCACGGTCTCCGGGGTGTCGTCGATGATCAGGTCCACGCCGGTGGCGGCTTCGAGCGCCCGGATATTGCGGCCTTCGCGGCCGATGATGCGGCCCTTCATGTCCTCGGAGGGCAGGGCTACCGCGGTGACGGTCTGTTCGCCCGCATAGTCGCCCGCATACCGCTGCAGGGCCAGGGAAAGAATTTCCTTGGCCTTCTTGGAGGCGTTTTCCTTGGCCTCCATCTCGATGTTGCGGATCATCTTGGCGGCTTCGTGGCGCGTCCGTGATTCGATTTCCTTGAGCAGGTTTTCCTTGGCTTCTTCGACCGTCAGGCCGGAGATTTCCTGGAGTTTGCGCTCGTGCTCGTCCGCCTTGTGTTCGAGTTCTTCCTCAAGTTCGCTCAGGTGCTTTTCCTGTTTGATGAGCTGTTTTTCCAGCTCGACTACCTGGGCCTCCTTGTCCGCGACTTTTTCTCGTTTGGCGTCGAGACGCTCTTCCTTGGAATGGAGGCGTTTTTCTTCACTCTTGAGTTGGCTTTCGCGGTCCTTGGATTCCCGTTCCAGTTCCTTTTTCTGGTTGAATATTTCATCCTGAGCCTGGAGACGGGCTTCCTTTTTCAGGGCCTCGCTTTCCTTTCTGGCTTCCGAGACAATGCGTTCTGCCAGCCCCTTGGAATCTGAAACTTTTTTATCGGAGATATATTTGAAGAGAAATATTCCGGCTCCGAGGCCGGCAACCACTCCACCGCCGACCATGGCTATATCGAATAGCTGCATGGGGTTTACTCCTTATTTATATTAACAGGCTTTAAACGGGCGGCCTGTTTTCGCCAAACGACAACTTGAAAAGCACGCAATAAAACGCACTCACTCTTTGAAGAGAAGGTGGGAGGGGATTCAGGAAGGTATGGCTGTAGGGTTATATTCTCGTCTGAAAACGCCGGTTCTGACCGGTCAGACGAATATTTAGCCCCGGGAAGCCGTGTTGCCTGTATGTTTTGAACCTGGCATATCCAGGTGGGCATGACTCGTGAACCTTCAGGCTTCCCGGTCGGACCGGGCTTGCTCACCAGTTCACTGGAGTCGTCGCCCTTATTCAGAGCATTGGCTCAATAACACTCCGGGCAATCACAAACGCCCCAGGGTAATTCCTTGCCAACCTCGGTGCCGTCCAGTTATCGGCCCGGCTCCGTTGAGGTCTTTTCCAAAATCTCTCCGATCTTCCCTTCCAGCCGCTTCAGTTTGTCTTCCGCGACCAGATAGTCGTCCGCGAGGCTTAAAAGCAGGTACGTGAGCAATTTTTCCTTGCTGATGTCGCCTGCTCCGCCAACAAGCTCTTTATGCTTGTTCTCAATAAATGCCTGCGCGGCTTCGATACGGACATTGTCCGCATCGGTCTTGAAGGATATCTCGAGTCCCAGCAGGGTCAACGTGTAACGAGGCATCGTAAAACGCTATCATTCCAGCTCGTTTTGAATTTTTTCGAGCAGCGTGTCGATGCGAGATTCGATGTCGTGGCGTTTCTGCTTCTCGGCCTCGATCTCCTCCCTCAAGCGCTGATTTTCTTCTTTCAATTCACTAACTTTATTCAGTAATCTGTTGAAGCGCTCTTCAAGTTGGGTAACTAATTCCATACCTCTTATCTATTCTTTTTCTTTGTGCAAAGCAAGATTTCTTTCCTATGCCGAAGCGGATCTTTATCCGGTAACAATTATTTCTTCAGAGTGCGTTTGAGATTGGTCTGTTTGCCTCGGGCGATGCCTGTCTGGTTGTCCGGCACATCCTTGGTGATGGTGGAGCCGGCACCTATGAGCGCATGTTTGCCCACCGAAACAGGAGCCACCAGGGCGGTGTTGGAACCGATGAAAGCGCCTTCGCCGATTTTGGTGACGAATTTGTTCCTGCCGTCGTAGTTGCAGGTGATGGTGCCTGCGCCGATGTTGGCCCCGGCCCCGACCTCGGCATCGCCGAGATAGGTCAGGTGGCTGGCCTTGGCCCCTTCGCCCAGGGTGGCCTTTTTCATTTCCACGAAATTGCCGATGCGCGAATTCTTTGCCAGCACGGCATCCGGCCTGAGCCGGGAGTAGGGGCCCACGGACACTCCCTCGCCAACCTGCGCGCCTTCGATGTGGTTGAATTCGCGGACAACGCACCCGGCCGCAAAGGTCGAATCCTTGATGAAGTTGTAGGATCCCATGCGCGCCCCGGCGGCCACAAAGGATTTTCCGTAGATTTCACAATGGCCGAAGATTTCGGCGCCCGGCTCCACGGTTACCTTGGGGCCGATGGTTACGGTGTCCGGGTTGTGGATGATCACTCCGGCGTCGATGAGTTCGTCTACGATCTGTCTCTTGAGCGTGTTCTCCGCTGTGAGCAGTTCTCGCGGTGAATTGATGCCCATGAGCGAGATGTCGTTGCCCGCCTGGACGCCGTCCACGGACAAGCCTTGGTTCACGGCCAGTTCCACCAGGTCGGTGATGTAGTATTCGCCGGAGTTGTTTTCGTTTTCCAGCCGCCCGAGCAGCGGGCCGATGGTCTCGATCTTGAGCAGGTAGATGCCCGCGTTGACTTCGCCCGTGACCGGTCCGTGCACGGAAAAATCATAGTCCTTGGCCTCGACGATGGCCTTGATCCTGCGTTCGGGATCGCGCACCACGCGGCCGAAGGCGGCGGTATCGCGCGGGGTGATGGTCATGAAGGCGAGGTCGCAGCATCCCTGTGCGGCCACCAGCCGGTCCAGGGCTTCCACCGTGACCAGGGGGGTGTCGCCGTTGATGACCAGGCAGTGGGTGGAGTTGGTTTTTTCCACCTCGGCCCAGGCCTCTTGCAGGGCGTGTCCCGTGCCGAGCTGTTCTTTCTGCATGACGAACCGGTTCGCCATGTCCGGGAATTCCTTTTTCACTTCGTCAACGCCATGGCCGACCACGGTCAGGATGTTCTCCTTCATGATCGGCTTGAGCGCCTCGTACACGTAAAAGAGCATGGGTTCGTTGAGTATGGTCTGCAAGACCTTGGCCTTGGCAGAGTGCATTCGGGTCCCCTTGCCTGCGGCCAGGACCAGGGCAGTGATGTTCTTGTCGGGCATATATACTCCGTATCGGGTTTTGTTCGCTGGTTTGCCGCGTTCAAATTACCTGCTCGCACAGGAAAGAACAAGAGGCGTTTTTGAAAAGGCGTCAAGTTGCTTTTTTCTACCAATCAAATGCTTTTCCCTGTCGTTTGCCGACGCACAGGGGGGCGGCCGGAAACTGCTGGTGGGTTCCGATTGAGCCGGATTTCGATGCCAAAGGGCGTGGCCATTTCGGCATCCATCCTGACGGCAATATTCCTGGGACCAATGGTTGCATTGGCCTAACCGGACCCGATACCAGTATCGCAAAGGTTTTTTTAAGAATGTTAAAGGTCAAAAAGTGCTTGTTAAATAATACAGGGGCAGTTTTGGCTGTTGTGGTTGCCCTCTTTTTCGCCTTCAGGGACTCCTCTGCGTATGACATGCAGGCGATACGCGAGGACGTGGGGAGATTCATTCAAGCCGTGCATGGCTCTCAGAGTCTGGCCAAGTATCAATATTTCTATGGGCCAAACAGAGAATCGGACCTTGAGTTGATGATAGGGGTTTGCACTTCATTGGATTTTGAAGGGAATTCAGAGGCGTGCATCGCCTATTCCCGCTGTCGGGCACATTTGGTGGACGAGGTAAGATCATATTATCTTGCGGCGTTGGCTGGACTCATACCCAATGCGAAGCCGGATTCGATAATAGTTGAAAAGGGGCCTGACGGGGTAATGTCATATGTTCTTGTGACCGCCGAAGTTGGAGGCAAACTGCTCTCGTTCCATAGGGCCGTTGATCCGGAAAACCAAGGAGCTTTCGGCAAGCTTGTGCTTTCGGAAATAGATGGTAAGCAGATTCAGCTTCCGAAGATCGACCGCATGGAACTCTTCAAAAGCGACCCATGCCGGGACGTTCTCCTCAAGAACTTACCCAAACAAAGGCCGCGCTAGCCAGCGGGCTTTTTACGTTCTCTCCTTCCCCCGGCTTTTTAATACGCCAATCGTCCCAGTGACTTCATGATCAGGGTGCAGCCCATGGCAAACATGCCGGTCAGACCCATGCCGCAGGAGAATCCGGCCAGGAGCACCGGGGCGTAGTGCCGCCACTGGGCACCGTATTTCTTCATGAAATAGAAGCGGCCGAGCAATGCGCCCGCCACTTCCAGGAGCATGCCGTGGGGTGTGGACTGGCCCAGGCCGCGGACCACGCCGTAGACGAGCAGGACGGGCAGGCCGAGCACGTTGAGTACGGAATAGAGGATCAATCCCAGCCCCAGGCCGGACATGACCACCGGCCCGGACAATGCCTCGAAAAAGAGCGAGTTGCCTTCCAGGGTGGAGGTCTGCATGAGCAGGGTGTTCAGGGCCTGGAGGTGCCACAGTTCTTGGGCGAACGGGTATTCCGGGGACGGGATGGGCGCGAGCTGCCACAGGAATTGGGAGAAGAACAGGCTGGATATCATGACGATGGGGAAGACGATGATCTCCGCCTTGATGATGCCGCGCAAACTCGTTCCGGTCAGTTCGATCTGGCGGAACTGGACCGTGGCCTCGCCGTAGTTGTGGATGGGGATGGGCGCGTACCAGATTTCCAGTCCCTGGTAGCCGAAGAACTTGGCCCCGGCGATGAACGAGAATTCTCGCACCATGGGCAGGGCGATGAACTGTCCGGCCACACCCTCCATGCGCGCGGTGATATAGGAGATGACCGGGGTGTAGATGAAGCCGTAGAGCACGAAGAAAATCCACGGAAAGCTGGGTACCAGCCAGACGCAGAAGGCGATGTAGCAGAGCGTGGAAAAGACGTAGATGCCGATGGACACCCAGAAATTGATGTCGCCGCGCCCTTCCGGGGGATTGAACAGGACGGAGAAATCCGGGCCGTTGCCGCCGGTACTCCTGAATGATTTGACCACGTAGTAGATGCCTACCGCGCCGATGGCCAGGCCCAGCCCGATGCCGAAGCTCATGTAGAAATCGAAATTGTTGGCAAAGACCGTCTCGACCGTGGCCATGCCCGGATGCCAGCGGTGCAGGATGCCCTGGGCATACAGGATGGGATTGGCCACGATGGTCACGATCAGGCCGACCAGGCCGCCGATGACCGCCCAGAACGGCAGGACCATGCCGATGAAGACCAGGCCGAGATCGAATTGCAGGCCGGTGGCCACGGCGGGCAGTGTGCCTTCGGTGTACTGGGTCAGCTCGATCCAAGGGATGGGGATGAGCCGGATGGGTTCGGTGAAGAGCAGTCCTGAGAGCGCGGGCAGCAGCACGTAGAAGAAGCCGAAGGCCAGCCCGATGACCCCGCCGATGGAGAACACCCGCCACTTCCAGCCGGTTTTCTTGTCCTCGGTGGATTCGGCCAGGGCCATGGTGCCCAGTGCGCCCACAGGGGCCATGGGAAAGGGCAGTTTTTCCACGTCCGAGGTGATGCGGTACAGGGAATAGCCCAATCCGAAATGGTCGATGCGCTGGACCAGTTGCGCCCCCACGAGGAGCAGGATCGGCACCAGCCAGTCCGGGTGCATGAAGGTACGCTCCAGGTAGGAGCCGGACCCCAATGCCGGGGCGACCCAATGGGGAATGAATTCGGTCAGGCCGAGCATGCGCGCCGCGTCCGACTGGACCAGGTACTGGTTCCAGAGCAGACCTTGGAACGGGGAGGCCAGGGCGGCGCCCGCCATGTAGTAGAGCAGGAAAATTTCCTGTTGTTTCAGGTGGGTGTACGATCGTTTGGCGATCTCGGCAAAGAGGATGATGGTCACCCATCGGGCGGCCGGCCCGATGCCCTGGCCGATGACCAGTTGCAGGTACATGGAGCCGGGCATCATCAGGAACCCGATGAACACGGCCCCGACAACGGTCTTCCAGTCGAAACCTTCCTCGAACTTGTCGGGTGGTTTCAGGAGATCCCTGTATTCTTTCAGTTCCTTATCATCATACATATGTGTGGCTCCGGCGGCTGCGGCTGTTACCTGTACTGATCAAGGATGGCCTTGAGGCTGCCGTCCTCTTTCATCACCTTGAGGCGATGGTTGATTTGTTCGACCACGGGTTCCCAACCATGGCCCTTGGGAAAGAGGAAGCGGAACCAGGCCCGGTCAAAGGGGGGCTTTTCCAGGCGGAAGAGTTCGGGGCGGATTTCCGGTCGATTGCGGAACATCCACAGGATTTCCGTGTGGTTGACCAGAACGGCGTCCGCCCTTCCAAACGAGAGCAGTTTCAGCATGACATCGGGCGAAGTCGTGTCCAGCCTGGTGATCATGCCCGGTCCGAAATGGGGTTCCAGGGCAGGGTAGACAAAATCCTTTATGCCCGCCACGGTCTTACCGTAGAGGTCTTCGGGTTTGGTGTATTCAAGTATGCTGTCCGCGCGGAAGAGGAGCACGTCTTCATTGAGCATGAAAGGGTCTGTCCAGAGGAATTTGTCCGGCTGGGCAACCCATTCCCGGGCGCTGGCGTAGACGCTCAACTCGCCGTTTTCGAGCATTTGCCAACCTCGCTTGTCAGGCAGCCGGTTGACGGTGACGGTATAGTTCAGAGGTTCGACCAGGGCTTTGAGGACGTCCAGCAGGATGCCGCGGCCCTGGAATTCAGGGACTTCCATATAGTAGGGCGACACATCCGCGTGGGCTATGAACATGTCCAGTTCTTTTTCGGGTGTGCTGTTGTCGGCCTCGTCACGGGCGGCGCAGGGAGCGGCCAGAAGGGCCATGGTCTGGACAGCCATGGCGAGGATGATGGATGGAATGAGCAATCTCTGTTTCATCTGTTCGTACGTGTCGTGTATCATCATGATTTACAAGGGAAAGACGGTATAGGTTTGATCGTGGAACAGGCCGACCACAGCGAACACGCCACCCATGAGGAAATCGCCGAGGATGAGTCCGATGAACAGGAAGCGTACCTTGTTGAAGAGTCTTGTGCCGCCGTAGTGGAGGACCAGGTGGTTGCACAGCCAGCCCAGGAAGAACGGGTACCACAGGATTTTCATGCCCGCGGAATAGGCGGCCAGATAGCCCAGCGGATGCAGCGGCCACCAGGGCAGCTTGTAGTAGCAGTAGATGAGCACGCCCATGACCAATGCCCCGAATCCGGCGTAAGTGACGAGCCATTCGTTGGGACCGACGGGTTGATCCACCAGCCTTTGAGCGTTTTCAAAGTTGGCCAGCACGGTCTGGGTGGCCCAGTCAAGGCGGAGCTCCCGCAGCCCGTAGCGGTGGCCGAGGTAAAGCATGGTCACAAAGGCGGTGGCCAGGGCCAGGACCAGGGACAGCCCGATGGCCAGGAGGACCAGATTGCGGTTGCTCGACTCCTGACGGATCTTGGAGCCGTGGAAGAGCGTCGGGGCAATGGCCTCGCGCACATCCAGGAAGAGCACTTTCTGCATGACCGCAGCGGCGGCCACGCCCACGGAACCGAAGAATCCGGTGCCGAAGAGTCCCATGAGGCCGTCCGAAGGGGCGGCTGTCAGGGTGAAATAGGGCAAGCCGCCCTGACAGACCAATCGGCTGGTGACCAGTATGATGATCAGGAAGGCGCAGGGCAGCAGTATGGCGGCAAGCAGGGGCAGACCGAACCACCAGCACCAGGTCATGAGAAAAATCATGCCCAGGAGCAGTCCCCACAGGGGCCATACGGGCGGTCCCCATTCTGCAGGATGCAGGGTGGCGTTGGTGTCCGCGTCGCTGCCCGTGCAGACCGGGCGCAGGGAGCAGAGCACGGTCTCCTTGAGGTGGTGCCTGGCCAGCCATATGAGGAAGACGAAGAACACGGCGTAGGCCCCGATGGTCTGTGCGCCTTCGGGCCGGGCCAGATCAGGGCCGAGCGTGGTGCCGAGCGCGGCCTCCGGCAGTTGCCAGCCGAGCACGTAGAGCAGGCCGAAGAGCAGCCCCACGAGCAGATGAAAAGCCCACATGGAAAAGGAAATCTGCCGGGTGGTCAGGAAGGCGAACCCGACAAAGGCCGGGATGAAATAGAGCTTCAGCTTGTAGAAGCCGGAAAAGAGGCCGAATTTGGGGAAATAGGACCCGGCCAGGATGAGTGTCGGCATTTCAGGCACGGACGGGTAGTAGAAGTGCAGCCCGTTGAGCAGGTGCAGGGCCCCGGACAATACCAGGCCGATGAGCAGGAAACGGTTGGACCACCAGGAGATAAACTGTTTCTGGTCCAGAGCCTCGCCCATGAGTGTGGGCACGCGCAGCAAGGGGAAGTTGACCCGTTCGTTGACCACCCACTGGCGGCCGAACAGGGCCATGAGGCAGATCATGACGAAGAACGCGCCCAGGATGAACAGGGACCAAATAGCGAGGGGTGGCAGCCATACGCCCCACGGGATGGCGGCCAGGATATCGGTTACGGACATGTCCCGTCCGTCCTGAAGTCCCTGGAACAATTGGGTCACCGCTTCGGAGGAGTGGGGGAACCAGGAATCGGGCAAGAGCGGGGTCAGGACTTCGGTCCAGCGGTAGGCGTCCTTGGCGAATCGTTCCGGCGCGGTGATGTTGACAAAAAAGGTCTCGGTCAGCCCGGCGAAACCGATGGCCGTGAACAGGACCATCATCAACCAGATGACCAGCAACTCCACGCCCGAAAAGATCGGGGGCCTGCCGGTCAGGCGGGACACTCCCGCATCCGCCACGAACATCCAGGCCAGGATGAAGAACGGGGCCAGTGGGAAATGCCCGCCGCCCAAGGGTGCACCGCCCAGGACCGCGTTATTGTACGGGGTGAAAACACACAAGAACAGTCCGAGGACCAGTCCTGTCAGGAGTGCGCGTAGCCGCAGTCGTCCGTTCATGCCGCACCTTCCTCGGGGATGGGGCCCAGTTGTTTTTCCATGGTTTCGTTCATGTCCCGATGATACTTGTGCACTGCATCGTCATCCAGGGAACGCCAGACCAGCAGTTGCTTGCGCAGGTCGTTGAGAAAGTTTTTGTTCAGGTTTTCCCACGCCTTGAGTTCGCCAGCTTCCCGGCGCAGAATGACCTTGATCTGCCGGAACCCTCGGTAGATATCCGAAGGGCAGAATACGAGCTTGACCTTTTGCCGTACCCCGAAATCGAAGGGAGCCAGCCAGACGCGCAGGTCCATGGAGAAGCACAATTCGTCGGGCAGAGGAATGTCCTGGTTCACGCCGCTGAGAAGTTCGGCCTTGTTTTCGAGTTGCTCCAGGTCCAGGAAGTTGCACTGCATGTCATCGGTGCAGAAGTCGCCATGGGAAACATCGTGGTGAGCCATGTAGTATTGGTGCAGGAACCCTCCGGCGGAAGTCATTTCCTTCATCTTGATGAGGAAGGGAAGGATCACGGTCAGTTCGTCGCCTTGGGCCTTGGGCATGGTCCAGGACTTGTTAACGTCCGGGATGGCGATGTTGGCCGCCACCTTGGCCGGATAGATGGCCGAGATCAGGACGACGCCGATGACCAGAATCATGGCGGCTACGCCTGCGGTGGAAGAGTAGTTGGCGGTCATGCCGGCCCACAGCGGCGTCCCGGCCAGGAAGGTGCTGGAAGTTTGGGCCAGGAGGTAGCCGACCACTACGGAAATGACCGCAAAGGCGAGGGCCTCGGCAATGAACAGAAAGGCTACATGGGGCGGGGCCAGCCCCACCGAGGTGTAGACCGCGATCTCGGGTTTGCGTTCATAGACCGAACCGATCATGGTGTTGAGTACAATGAGGATGGAGATGCAAAGCGGTATCAGAATGTTGGCCATGCCTGAATAGTTGACCGCATCCGAGGCATAGTACAGGGACGTGCCGTCCGGGCCTCCCTTGAAGAGGAGCATGCCGAACCGGTCGCCCAGATCGTCGCCCACCCTGTGTCCCACGTCCGGCTTGACTGCGATGCCCTTGAGCCTGCCTGCCCCGATGGAGAGCAGGGTCTCGGCCGGGATGATCACGGTTTCATAGCCGGGGATGTGCTGGTAACGGGACTCGGTGGAGACCACGTCTTCGCCGTTTTCGATGGCCTCGGCCTCCACCTCGGAAAGTTGCGTGGCCGCCTGGTTGGGGAAAATGATGGGGGTGATCGGTTCCCCGTCGAGGTCCGGGGAGTCGCGCAGCCCGTCGTCGTCAAATATGCCGATCACCGGCACCTTGAGTCCCCACAACATGACCGTGCTGCGTTCGGGGTCGTCCAGGTCCACGCCGATCTGCTCGGCCATGCGCCGGGGCAGCAGGATGGCATGGCGCTCGCCCTCCTTGAACCAGCGTCCCTTGATCAGGATGCGATCCAGTCCGCTGACCTGCGGTTCCAGGTAGGAGAGGCCGATCATGCCGCGTCCCTGGGCCTTTTTGTCGCCAAGGGCCACCGGGATGAGCGGGGCGCGGGATTTGTCCGAAGTGAATCCGGTGTCGTACCAGACGCGCGGGGCCACCGTGCCCGTGCCGGAAAAACTGTTTCTGACCACGGACAGGGCTTCCTCGGGAATGTCCTGCCAGTTGAAGTATTTGATCATCAGCCCCTGGTAGGAGGCGTGGTCGCTGAAGTTGGCCCACCCTGCCTGGCGTACGGACTTGACCGTGGTGAAGTTCATGATGGTGAAGGTCAGGATGACCAATGTGGCAAAGGTCAGGAAGGTCCGCACTGGCCGCCGTTTCAGGTTGCCCACGCCGAGCACGAAGGCCGCGCTGAAGGCGGCCATGGGACTGATGCCTGTCAGCTTGACGTGGGAGCTGCGCTTTTGCAGCTCGACCATCTCGCGCTCGAAGCGGAAGAAGATGATCATCGACACCAGCAGTGACAGGGCCAGGATGAAGAAGGCCAGGATGACCACCAGGGGCGAATAGGTCAGCTGGAAGGCGGGGTGCACCGTGTAGATCACGCCGATGATCAGGCCGAGGAAGCCGAGGAAGGCGCTGATGCGTTTCTTGATGTCGACAAAGGAAAAGAAAAGGCGCTCCATGCAGTAGGCGAACGGCACGAACAGGGCCACGTAGAAGAGCACGCCGAAGAGGACGTCCTTTTGGGTCTTGTCCACATCGTTGTAGACCCGGCTTGCCCTGGACAGGGATGCGCGGGACGATTCCACGAATTTGTCCCACTGCCTGGTCTCTTTGAAATGGATGGCCTTGGCCAGGTCTTGGTCGCCCAGTCTGCGCAGGAGCCGGATGCGGTCGTTGACGATGCCTTTCCCTTCAAGGTTGTCGATGCGCGGGCCGAGCAGCATCCACATGTCCCTGGCGGCCTGGAATTCGGTCATGGGGATGACCGGCCACTGACGGGCAATGTACCCCAGTCCCTGAGGATGTTTCTTGTCCGCGTTCAGGAGCAGGACCTTCTTGTCCAGCACCGTGTCGGACAGGGTCAGCTTGATGGGCGTGTCCGGTTCCAGAAAAAGGGTGCCCAGAGTGGATTTGCGGGTGTCCAGGCGGCTGTACCAGTAGCTCACGGGCGGGGCTTCGGTGCGCCCGTCGATGAGCGTGGGCCGGTAGAGGTACTTGAAGGTCCTCGGGTCGAACATGTCGAACAGGGTGGTCTGGGTGCAGGAGAAGAGGATCAGATCCGTGGCCTGCACGGCCCGGTTGAGCTTGATGCGGTAGGCGTCCTTGCCTGTTTTGGGCTTGTCGATGGCCCAGTCGGCCAGGCCGGTTTCTTCATTGAATTTGAAAGCCTCGATCACGGCCTTGTGGTAGCTGATTTTTTTGCTGGCCAGTCCCGGAATGCGGAAATGGCCCAGAGAGTCCACCATGCCGTAATTGCGGGTCTGCCATTGGAAGGCCAGGACCACCAGGCCGGTGCCGGGCCGATCCGGGAATATCTCGCCCTTGCGCAGGAGGTTGGCGCGGCCTTCCACGGTCACGAAATTGTTCTGGCCGCGCTCGCCCGCATCCGAGATGGGATCATTGGCCAGCGCTTCGATCAGGGTCGTGGCCAGCTTGGTCTGTTTGTCCAGGAAGTTGAAGTCCACCCGTTGCAGCCGGTCGTAAGGCGTTCCCCAGACCGGTCGGACATCGTGCACCGTGGCCAGGGTGAAGCCGGGCAGTCCGGCCAGGGCCATGGGTTCGCCGCCCAGTTCGGGTCTGTCCGGCAGGTAGCTCTGCCATGCGCGCTTGCCGGGCCTGAGGGTGTCCCTGAACAGGCTGGCCGTGCCGGGGGCAACGTCACTCAGCTTGGCAACAGCGTCTTTCATGACCGTATCCAGAGGGCGGAAAAAAGCGGTCCGGTTGACGTCGGGCTTGAGGTCGATGAGCCACCCCTGGTCGAATCCTCCCAGCCCTGAACCGTGACTGGAAAGATAGAGGGAGACGTGGGCCGCGATGGAGGTCTCGCCCAGGGTGTCGCGCAGTTTTTTGGCGGAGCTTAAGTCCTTGAGCTGGCCGGTGGCATCTTCGAGAATGGCTGTCTGGTCCTTAATTGCAGTCGGGAAGAATCCGCTCAAGAAGGATCGTTCCCTGTCCGGGAGGGGGAAGTCGTCAACCGTGGAGTTGACCCAGTTCAGCCGTTTCAGTTTCATGCGTTTTGCGGCCAGTTGCTTGATCCGTTCGGCTCGTTCCGTCTTTGCCTCTTCGGATTCGGCTGCATCCTGCTGAACCATGAGCCGAAGGCGCATCAGTTCCCCGGTAATGTCGTCCTCACGGTTGCGAACCACGGACTTGAGTGCCTTCCTGAGCAGGGTCTGGGTGTCGGCGTTGTCCAGTTTCTTCTGGTCGAGCGGCTCGGGCGACCGCAGGAGATCCAGGGTTTGCCCGGTATTCAGGACCAGTTTCTCCAGTTCGGTCTTGCGTTCCTTGAGCCGCTTGCCTTTGCTGACCAAAGCCCAGGTGAACTCCCGCATGCCGGCCTGAGCCGAGGATTTTCCTGCGGTGGCCAGCAACAGCACCGACCGTTTCGGCGGGTTTTCGGAAAGATGTTTGGCCACGTCCATGAGGGTGGCGATGGAAGCGCCCTCGTCTGCGCCCGGAGAGTCCCCGTCCACCAGGGCGGTTGAATCGTAGAAAGCTTCGAGGATGACGGTCTGCCCCGACAGTTCGGGATCGGTTCCGGGGATGCGGCAGTATATGTTTTCGCCGCGTACGTTGCGCCAGGCACCCGTGGAGGTCAGCCGGGCTTCGCCCAGTTTGTGCGGTCCCATTTGGATGAGTCCTGAGCCGAACAGGGCTTTGGCCCGTTCGCGGGAGATCCAGAAAATGGGAAAGTCCACCGGGGTCAGCTCGAATTTGGTTTCGAACCGGGGCCTGGGAGCCAGGCCGCCGTCGCCGCCCGCGCCGACGAAGATCAGGCCGCGTGCGCCGAGCATGGCCGCGTTGTTCCAGTTCTTGCCGGAATCCATGTCCATCAGGACCACGGATCCTTCCACGGAAAGATTGTTGAAATCGGCCACCCGGCCCTGGCCTACGTAGATGAGCGGTCCGTTGATGCCGGGCGGGGCCACGGCACCGGGGGACAGGGCATTGGCCCGGAGTTGCCGGAGATTCTCGGTCCGGCCGGAACCGGCCAGGATCAACTGCGCCCCGTGCCTGACGGGAACGGGGAGGTGAAAGCTCTGCCGTCCGGTGACGCTGTTCGGGAACAGGGCCTTGAATTCGATTTCCACCATGTCCGCAGCCTTGGCCGCGCCGGGGCTGCCGGGCGAACGGTCGGCGATCTGGCTGAGCATATGCAGGAAGTCTTTCCCGTCCGCAAGGGCCGGGGCGGTCATCGCCAGGGTCAGGGCGATGAAAAACAGTATGTGCAACCCGCGCCGGACCATGGGTTACGCTCCGGCCTCTTTGCGGCCGGTGAGCTTTTCCCCTATGCCGCCGATGGTGATGTCCAGCTCTTCGCGTTTCTCCACCCGGTCCACCTGGCCGTCGCGCACCCAGACCACCCGGTCTGATACGTTGAGCATCTTGTAGTCGTGGGTGGCGGAGATGACGGTCACGCCGCGATCCCGGGAGAGCATCTGCAACAGTTCGATGATTTCCTCGCCCGTGGACAGGTCCAGGTTCCCGGTTGGCTCGTCGGCCAGGACAATGGCCGGGTCGTTGGCCAGGGATCGGGCCACGGCCACGCGCTGCTGCTGGCCGCCGGACAGTTCCAGGGGCTTGTGCTGGTGACGCTCGCCCAGTCCGACCAGTTTGAGCAGTTCGATGCCCTTGTCCTGGGCATCGTCTGCGTTCATGCCGGCAAAGGTCATGGGCAGGGTCACGTTTTCCAGGGCGGTCATGACCGGGATGAGGTTGAAGGTCTGAAAGATGTAGCCGATCTTGCGGTTGCGGAGCCAGGCCAACTCGAAGGCGTCCAGTTGGGAAATGTCCACCTCGTCGATGAAGACCTTGCCTTCGGTGGGCTTGTCCAGACCGCCGATCATGTTGAACAGGGTGGATTTCCCCGAGCCGGAAGGGCCCATGATGGAGATGTATTCCCCGGCAAAAATTTCCAGGTCCACGCCCTTGAGGGCCTGGAGTTCCACCTTGCCCATGGTGAAGGTCTTTTTCACGCCGATGACGCGGACAATGGTTCGTTTTTCATCTGTCATGGAATTATCCTTAATGTTCTGCCCGGATGGCATTGATCGGTTCCATGCGCGCCGCGAGCCAGGCCGGATACAGGACGCCGAGCAGGCTCAGGCAGCATCCGCCGAGGGTGGCCAGCCCCACGGAACCGAACATGGAGAGCAGGGAGAGGTCTCCCAGGGTGGCGAAGCCGAAGCGTATGCCGCCGGTCAGCAGAGAGAATAAACAGCCGATAAACGCGCCTACGGTCGCACCGAGAAGTCCTTGCATGGCCGCTTCCAGGAGGAACAGGCGCAAGATCATGGAGTCCAGGGCGCCCAGGCATTTCATGACCCCGATTTCGGAAAAACGTTCGGTCACGGACATGAGTTGGGCGTTGATGATGCCTACGGTGCAGACGAGCAGGGAGAGGATGACGATCCAGCGCTCCTTGGCGGACATGGCCACGATCCCCTGTGCCAGGTCCACGTCATAACCTGCCTGGGACAGGGCCCGGGCCGCATCCGGACCGCCGTGGACGAGCAGTCCTTCGGCGATGTTCAGATTCACCAGGACGAAACTCAGGAACGACACGGCCAGCATCAGGCTGGACACGGTGATCATGGACCGGGAAAACCGGACCTTGAGGCTCTTGAAACTGATCTCGAGCGACTTCGAAAACGGAAGCGAAATGAGTCGTTCTGGTTGGGTCATGGACATCCTGAATAGTTGATAGGGCGCTGAATTACTACATTCTCCCGACAATATGCTTAACCCGTGACTCTGACAATGATAAATAGGAATGAGTGTGCAAAAATAACCGAAATGTCGGTTGGATGGAACGTCCTTGTGTGCTTGCCGGGATGGGTCACCGCTCCACGCCCTTGACCACCACAATAGTCAGATCGTCTTCCCGCCTGCCGGAGCCGGAGAATTCACGGACGGCGTCACAAAGGCTTTTCAGGATGTCCTGTGCGCTTTCTTTCGCGTGGTTCCGCAGGATCGCCCTGATGCGGTCCCGGCCGAACATCTCCCCATTGGGGTTGTGTTCCTCCCACAGCCCGTCCGTGGAGATGAGCAGGATTTGGCCTGGGCCGGGCAGATCCATGATCTGCTCGTGGTAATGCCATTCGGCCTCCACGCCCAAGGGGATGTCTTCGCCCTTGAGTTCGCTGAACCGGTCCGTTTCCGGGTCGTAGAACTGGGGCGGCAGGTGGCCCGCATTGACCCAGGTGGCCTGCACGTTTACGGGGTCCACGACCATGAAGAACAGGGTCATGAACCGGCCCGTGTCGCCGATGTCGCGGGTCAGGTGTTTGTTGGCCCGGCGGATGTTTTCGGTGGCCGATCCGGGGGTGGCCGCATTCTGCCGGATGACGGCACGGCCGGCGGTCATGAGCAGGGCGGCGCCGATGCCGTGCCCGGACACGTCGCCCACGGCGATGGCCAACTGGCCGCAACTGTCGGCCTCGCATTGGATGAAATCGTAGAAATCGCCGCCCGTCTCGTCGGAGAAGAGGCTTGTTCCGGCAATGTCCAGGCCCGGCATCTCGGGCGGATGGCGGGGCAGAAAATGCTGCTGCACTTCCTGGGCGATGAGCAGTCCTTCGCGCATACGCATTCCTTCCCGCAGGGTGCTGATCATGATGTTGGTGTGCCCGGCGATGACGCCCATCTCGTCGGAAGTGGTTACCGGCACGCGCCGGGACAGGTCTCCTCTGGACACGTTTTCCAGAATCCGGGTCTGGATGTCGAAAAGAATGCGCAGGTTTTTGGTATAGGCAAAGATCAGGTTCATGACCATGACCAGCAGGAAGCCCATGACAAAGAGGATTTCCGTCAACACCGAGCGACCGAGCATGTCTATGGCGGCAAAGTCCGGGGCCTGTTCAGCCAGCCAGTTCACATCCCTGATGATGACCAGAAGGATGATGGACGTGATCAGGAGCAGGATCAGGGAGGCCAGGACGGAAAATTTGCGGGTAAGGGGGGTCGTTTCCTTGGGCAGGAGATAGGTTGCCTGTCCTGCCTGGGCTTTTTGGATGATCATCCGTTCACGTTTCAGGGCCATGTCCAGTCCGGCGAATAATCCCACCGTAAAGATGCCGAGCACCAGCTTCAGGCCGCTTTCAAAGAGTGGATAGCGGTAGCCAAAAAGGAGTATCAATGCGGAGAGCAGCCCGGAAGCGGTGAACAGTGTCAGTTCCAACCTGAATTGGAAGGTGGGCTGGTCCATGGGCGGCGCCGCGTCCACCCATTTGCGCTGAAGAAAGGCGTGCCCCCCGAACGCCATGGCCAAGGGAATGAGGATGATCAGTCCGAGCTCCCAGACCGGGAGCTGCACCATGAGCGGTCAGACCTGGCCGCCGTAGATGGTCCCGCCTGCCACGGCGAGTATATAATAGGCCAGCGGTCGCCATGCGGGCATGGTCGATTTCATATGCATTCCGTCCTTCCCTCTACGTTGCGTATCCCTTTGCCAAGTGGCGGAATCTCGTTTAATCATAGGGCAGTGTCCACAGGGTGGACAAGTCATAAATATGAAAAGATGGAAGTGAAGACATGATGAAAGTGCGTATGGTGGTTCTTTTCCTGGTGCTGTTTTTCGCGACCTCGGTCTTTGCCGCAGACGGTTTTCCCAAGAGTCTCGCGGGGTTTACCCTTGGGGCTGATGTCAAAGAGTATGCGAACCTGTGCGATCTGGACAAGGCCATACCCGTGTCGGATGACCCTTTTTTGACTGAGGCGCTGCTCAAGGGAGAGTCCATGGCCGGCGTCCGCGGCGGCAGCCTGACCTTCGGCAACTGCAAGGCTCCGGGCAAGCTGGTGCGCATCAAGCTCAAATTTTACGAGATGGATCAGGAACTCTTCGACAAGCTGCACTCCAAGTATTTGACCTTGTTCGGCAAGCCGGACAGGTATCTGGGGGACGCCTTCAAGAACGTCATTGCCTGGGAGTGGCTGTTCAAGAACGACAAGAATGAAGAGATTTCCCTGGTGCTCATGTGGAGCCGGGATCAGGATATCCGGCCCGGCGTATCCATCAAGATGACCCAGAAAACCCTCATGGACGAAGAGTACCAATGCTATATGTCCAAGAGTGACCGTGCGGGACGGAAACAGCACAGAACCAAGATCCGCTCCCTGGATGCCTACGTTCCCCGCTGATCATGGCTGAGTTCATCTGGAACGGGGTCGGCCTGACCACACCGGGCGGGTGGGAGCCTGCCGTCATAGAGCGCGACGGGCTGATCTTTGCCTGTTCCGGGCGGATGGCCTGCGAACTGAAGTGGAATCGGGTTCAGGGTTCCTTTTCCTTTGAGAAACACATCAAGCGGTTGACCAAGGGCAACCGGGAAGCAGCCGTGCGCGGCGTACCCGAAACCGAGACGCCGCCTGCCTGGACCCGCGCTGTGGACGTCCTGGCCGGGTCAGGTCTGCGCGCCAGGAGCTTTCTCTGGAAAAAGGACGGCAGTCGGGGATTGGGGGCGGCCCTGCACAATCCCGGTTCCGGGATGGCCTGTCTGGTCCAGTTCTTCGTGGATGACAAAGAGGACGAATCCGTTGCCGCAGAGACCCTGTCCAGCCTGCGGGATTACTCCGTCGGCAAGACCGTGCCCTGGGCCATGTTCGGCCTGGCCGGCCGGGTGCCTGCCGAGTTTGTCCTGGACACCTTTTCCTTCAAGCCCGGCCATTACCGCGTGGTCTACTGGCGGCCCGCTTCCGGCAGGATGTCGGGCAGGGTGCCTCCGGGCAAGGGACCGGGTACCCGTCTGATCTTTGAGCGGTTCGCCCCGGCTTCGGTCGTGCTCAAATCCCTGCCCTTGGCCGATTGGGTCCGGCAGGGCATGGAGGATGCGCCTCCTCCTCAAATGGCTGTGGCCGGAGATTCCGGCCGGGTGGAATGGCGTGGTGCGGTCAGGACCTCCCTGTTGCGGCGAGCCTTGCGCCGTGAGGTGCACGCCAGCGGCCGGGTCTGGGCGGTCCAACCGGGAAACGCGATTTTGTCAGTGACGGCGCAGGGCACGGTGCCTGCGCCCGAATCCGTGTTCAACGCCATCTGCGGGAGTTATGCCCTTGTTTCGGAAACAGCGTCCTGAACCGGTCATATCCCGGACCGAGGCCCTGGAAATGGTCCCGGTGAAGAATGCCGAGGTGTCTGAGACTCCGTTGCCCGACGGTCTGGTGCGGCTCGCCTACCCCCTGGCCGTGAAGCCGTGGTTCGGACGGCTGGCCGAGAAGGTGGGCATGTGGGATAAAAGGCCCATGACCAAGCAGGTGGAGCTGGATGAGATGGGGGCGTTCGTGTGGCAGCGCATCGACGGCGTGCGGTCGGTCAGGCGGATCGCGCAGGAGTTCACCGACGCCTACGAGGTCCAGCCCCGCGAGGCCGAACTGTCCGTGACCACCTTCATCAAGACCATCGGCCAGCGCGGCATCATCGGTCTGAAGTGAGGCCTGTCCGGTCTGAATGCGCATAACTGAAATGGACCCGCCCCAGAAGTTTTGCCCGGCGTGCCTAACGCGATCTCGGATGCGCCTTGCGTCTGGTCCAGTATGCGTCGACAACGAAAACCAGTGAAATCAATTGTTGCACCATGAGAATGGAGTAGTTTTGAATTCCCATCAAGGCCGAGCAGCTGACATTTCCCAGCATCAGCCAGAAATAGCCATGGATATTGTCCTTGGCCATGAGATAGGTGCCCATGAGGAATCCTGCGGCGATACAAAGCTCAAGAATTTGATTGACGGTAGTGATGCCCCCGAATTCGTATAGACTGGCCCCTAACCCGACAAATACGGCTGAACGGGCGAGGTAGTCGAGCCACTTGGGTTCATTCCCCTGTCCGCGCAGCGCAATGATCAGGCCTATGGTCATGGCCGGGGCCCCGCCTGATTCCACTGCGGCGGCAATCCAGTTGTGTTCGGAAACGAAAACGATGACCCATGCGGGAAGCCCTGCCAGATAGATACCCCATGACCAGATGCGCCAGGAGCGATTGCCACGAAACGTCGCGCTTCGTTCAGCTCGGGAAAAGCATACTTTATTGATGAGGTACGATGCTCCGCCCCATATTTGCAGCACTATTTCCATGGCGGGACACACCTTGCAGGTTTGATGTGGACGGTCAGGGCGTGGGCAGCACTTCCACAGCCATCTCCGTGGCCGCAGCCTTGAGGAATTGCTGCACCTCCCGCCTCAGGTGCGGGCTGTAGCGCAGCACGAGAATCCCCTTGAACTTGTCGACCACGGTGAAGATGCCGAGGTTGTCGTACCCTTCCAGCAGAAACCGGAACATGCCGATGTCGCTCGGGTCGATGCGCACGTAGGTGCGGCCGGACCATTGCGGCGGCGGTGGGCAGACCCGTTTTCTGGGCCGTCTGCGCGAAGAGGAGCTCATAGGCGCTGTCTAGCCTCGATTTCCCCAAAAGGCAAATCCAGGAACGTGGTTCCCTATTCCTCGAAGCCGTCTTTCTTGTACTCGTTGAGCTTGTTGCGCAGGGTGCGCACGGAGATGCCGAGCAGTTCGGCGGCGCGGGTGCGGTTGCCAGTGGTCTCCTCCAGGCTCTTGAGGATGAGCCGTTTCTCCATCTCGTGGAGCGGCATGACGGACATGGCTTCGCCCGGGGTGGAGGGCGGCGCGGCCTCGGAAGCGGCCTGCTGGTCCGCGTCGATGCCGACGAGGTCGTCGGGGGTCCATTGCTCGTCGCCCATGAGGAAATGCCTGGGCTTGATGGGGCCCTGGCCTGCCAGGAGCACGGCACGTTCCATGAGATTCTGGAGTTCACGCACGTTGCCGGGCCAGTCGTAGCCCATGAGCCATTTCTTGGCTTCTTCGGTGAAGGCGAGGCGGTTCAGGCCGTAGGCGGCAGTGAATTTGTTCGTGAAGAACTCGGCCAGCAGAAGGACATCGTCGCCCCGGTCCTTGAGGGCGGGCAGGGTGAGGGGGATGACGTTGAGCCGATAGTAGAGGTCCTGGCGGAATTTGTTTTCCTTGACCGTGGCCTCGATGTCCCTGTTGGTGGTGGCCAGCACGCGCACGTCGATGTTGACGGTTTCCACACCGCCCACGCGGTCGAACTCGGATTCCTGAAGCACGCGCAGGAGTTTGGCCTGGAGGCCGAGGTCCATCTCCGTGATTTCGTCCAGGAGGATGGTGCCCCCGTCGGCCAGTTCGAATTTGCCGAGCTTGCGGTTGATGGCCCCGGTGAACGCGCCCTTTTCATGGCCGAACAATTCGGATTCCAGCAGGTGCTCGGGCAGGGCCGCGCAGTTGATGGCAACGAACGGCTTGTCCGTGCGGTCGGAATTATGGTGCAGGTACCGGGCGAACATCTCCTTGCCGGTGCCGGATTCGCCGGAAATGAGCACTGTGGCCTTGGATCCGGCAACCTGTTTGGCCAGGGCCAGCACCCGGAGTACGGCCTGGTGGCGCCCGATGATCTGGTACTTGCTCGGTGCGGCCTTCACTGCGGATGCGGGCCTGGGAGCGGGTGTTGTCTCGACAGGTTCCGGCTCCGGTTCGTCCTCGGGCAGGATGAGCTTGATCTTGTCCCATATCAGCGGTTCGATCCAATAGTCGCGTGCGCCGAGCGAAAGGTATTCGGTGGCCTGTTCTGCGGAGCCGGACACGGAAAAGATGACCACGGGCGGAAACCCTTCGGTTTCCTGGGCTTTTTGCAGGAATGCCTTGGCATCGAACCCCTGGAGTTCCGGTCGGCAGAAGACCAGGCACGGGCTGGATTTTTTTATGAACCCGAGGGCGCCGTTGAGATTGTCGGCCAGACCGGCCTGCAATCCGGCCTTCTGCAAGGTCGGAAAGATGGCGGTGACGGACTGAGGTTCCGCGATGAAAAGGACAGTTCTGGCTGACATGACCATACCTATTAACGGTAAGTTGGATGGTTTACAAGAGTTTCGCGTTCTCAAACCATGCAGTGGGGTTTTCCGAGGCCTTTCAAACCGCCTTTGCTCGGTTGGCGGCTTCCTTTCTTGCCCTGGTCTGCCCCATCTGCTACTTCTCGATTGCTTCACTGCAAACGAGAAAATAATGATCAATACATCCATACCTGTTTTTTGCTATCACAACGTCTCGGACGTGGACGGGCATACGCCCGAACTGTTTCGCGAGCATTTGGACGCCATTGTCGATGCTGGCTGGAAGACCATTTCCTGCCGCGAGCTCTTGTCCGTGACGCGCGGGGAGCGCAAGGCTCCGAAAAAATCCCTGGTCCTGACCTTTGATGACGGTCACCTGTCCAACTGGCTGACCGTGGTGCCGGAACTGGAAAAACGGAACATGACCGGAACATTTTTCGTGCTCACGGATTTCACCGTGCCGGGCAACACCCGCACTGTCGCGACAGCGCCGGAGATGCTGCCCATGAGGCAGGTGTTTCGGGCTGCGCACGTGGACGGCGACTTCTCCCAGTTTATCAACGAATCCGAGATAAAGGCCATGCTCGCCAAGGGCATGGAGGTCTTTTCCCACGGCTGCCGACACCAGGCTGCCTTTATTGACCTCAAGCCTCTTCCCGCTATGGGGGATCAGGGAGCGCATTGGGGAGCATGGTCCATATATCCTGGGCACAATGACAGGTGGCCGACGTTCAAGGCGGTCAGCGCCTATGTTCACGACGGGTTCTGGCCTCGGCTCGAGGGGCTGGACGGGCCGCGTTTCGTCAAGCGGTCCCCTGAGGAACGGCTTGATTTCTGCCGCCGGGATTTTGCCAAGAGCTTCAAGCGTATTCAGGCCCTGAACGGGTATGACGAGCAACTGTTCTGTTGGCCGTGGGGGCAGTTCGACAAGGCCTCCGAGGCCGAACTCAAGAACGCAGGCTATGCGGGCGCGTTTACCTTGGAGCGCGGGCCGAACCAGGAGGGCACGAACCCGTTTCGTCTGAACCGACTCGGCGTGGGCAGGAACAAGGATGCCAAGTGGCTGCGTATGCGCCTGAAGATGTATGGCTCCACTCCGGCGGCCAGAATATGCTTCAAATTTTATACCAAGCGGCCGGAAATCAACTCGGTCCTGTACGCCACGGATTCCAACAAGCTTTCGGGCGGCAGCCGCCAGATGGTCAATAACATCCGGGCCATGGCCGCCATGGGTGTCAAGGTGTATGCGCTCGTCACTCCGGATACGGCCATCAATTCCGCATTGGAAGGGTTGGACGTGGAAGTCATCCACTATGACCGCTTCAATGAATACCGCCGCGCTGGAAAATTCCTCAAGGAATTGGTGAAGGAGAAGGGGATCGACGTGGTCCACACCTTTCATAACCGGGCGTACAAGATGGGCGTGCTGGCCCGGCTCATGGGCGCGAAATGCAAGTTGTTCATCAATAGGGGCGTCATCTCCCGGCCCAACGCCGTATTCTTTCTTTGGGCTGCACTGGCCAACGGGGTCATTGCCAATTCCGTCCAGTGTGCCGAAGTGCTGCGCAGGTACTGGGTCGGTAAGGGACGGCTCAACGTGGTGTACAACGCCTATGCCGGTCCGGATTTCGGCGACCCCAAGCCCCGAAAGAAGCGGGGGACGCGTTTCATTTACATCGGCAACTCCGCGGACATCAAAGGGTTCGACGTCTTTCTCGCGGCTGCGGACAAGGTTTGCCGGAGCGGAGTCCGGGACGTGGAGTTCGTCGGTGTCGGCGTGACCCCTGACAAGCTTGACAAGTTCGACGCCCTGTTGACCCCGGCTGTGCGGGAAAGATACCGGAATGAAGGGGAAATTCCCCACGCCGACGTGCTCGATGCCCTCAGGTTCGCGGACGTGCAGGTCGTCTCGTCGCGCATGGAAAGTCTGCCCAACACCCTGCTCGAAGGGTTTGATCTGGGCGTGCCTGCGGTCTGCACCCGCGTGGGCGGCATTCCCGAAGTGGTCCGTGACGGCGTCAACGGCTATCTGTGCGATTCGGAGGACAGCGCTTGTCTGGCAGAGAAGATGCTCGTTCTGGCCGAGGACCCGGGTAAGCGCTTCGACATGGGTTGCGCAGGGCGCAAGGTGGTGCGCACGCTGCTCACCCCTGAAGCCAAGGGGCGCAATCTCATGCGCGTCTATATGGGTGAAACCCTGTTTGAGCCGCTACCGGTGGAGACCGTGGCCTCCTGTACGGGCGCGGAGGAACATCAGGATGACCAGGGCCGACACTGATTCTCTGACCGGATTCTGGCGATCCCTGCCGGAAGAACTCAAGGTCAAGCTGCGCCTGGGGTTCACCGGCAAGGGCCATCTTCTCGACGTGGCGGACTGGTGTTTGCGTTCGGGCGCTGCGGCGCTCGTGCCCGTGGCTGCCGACGCCCTGCATAACGTGGTCAGGGAGCACCCCCTTGACGGGGGGGTGGCTCGGGAACTCCTGGCCTCGGGCCCGGCCCGACCACTTTTGACCCCGGAGACCCTGGACAGACTGAACGCCCTGGCCGTCCACTGGCGCCGACCGGATGACCTTGAGGCGTTTTTGCATCTTCTGGCCGGGCGTGAGTACTCGGAAATAAGCCGGTTTTTGCGGCAGGCTGTGGCAGAACAGCCCGACAATTTGTTTTGGCGTGAGCAAGCAATGATGGTCGGATCGGTTGAGGGCGACTCTGTTTTTGTTTCCGAAGTTCTTGATTTCGACACTGTTTCAGGTGTCGAAAAAGTAATTTATCCTGCAAAGTCTGTGGCAAAAACGTATTTTTCTCCAAAAGCTGATCCGAATGTCGGGCAACTGCTTGCAACGTTGAGGCAGAGACCCTGGGACGTGAGCCTGGCCTTGCGTGCCCATGATCTGTTCAAGGGCGTGGCAAAGGCGCGGCAGCCGGTGCCGGGTTCTGCGGCGATCCTGCTCTATTCCTGGAACAAGGCGGACGAACTGGACGCGACCCTGGCTTCGCTTTTGGCATCAGATCTCGGCGATGCGTCGGTTTTTGTGTTGGACAACGGGTCCACTGACTGCACAGGCGAGGTTTTGGCCGGATGGGAATCGCGGTTTGCCGACCAATGGGGAGCGGGTCGGTTCACGGTGGTGACCCTGCCCGTGAACATCGGGGCGGCCCCGGCCCGCAACTGGCTGTTGCACATGGATGCGGTTCGGACGCACGAATTTGTGTGTTATCTGGATGACGACGTGGAGTTGCCTGAAGACTGGTTTCTGCTGCTCGGCGCGGCCGTGGCCGAATATCCGGACGCGGGCGTATGGGGCTGCAAGGTGGTGGACCATTCCAATCCCCTGCTCATCCAGAATGCGGACACTCATCTGCTGGCCGGCCCCGGAAGCCCGACGGACCTTGCGCGCATGGCTCCCAATCCGTTCAAGCTGTCCGACCTGCATATTCAGACCTTGGACAGCGGACTGTTCGATTTCCTGCGCCCCTGCGCCTCGGTCACCGGATGCTGTCATCTCTTCCGCACCGAAACCCTGCTCGATTCCGGCGATTTCGCCATCCAGCTCTCGCCGTCCCAGTACGACGACATGGAGCACGATCTGCGTTTGTGCGAGGCCGGATTGTTCCCGGTCTATCAGGGCCACCTGACCATTCGCCACAAGAAGCGCACCGGGGCCGCCTCCCGAACCTCCATGCAGGAGGAGGGCAACGCGCTGGGCAACAAGTACAAGATGCAGACCATGCACGATCCCGCCGCCATCAAGGCCGCCATGCTCGCCGAACAGCAGTTCCTCGAAGCCGACCTGCTGGCCAAGCTCGACTACCTCGATACCTTGTAGTTTTTGCCTCTGGCGGCCAAAGGGGAAAATTTTTCAAAAGTTTCCCCTCTGGACTCCCTTTCAAGGCTTTTTGTCGCCGCTTCGCGGGGTGCGCGGCGAGTGGCTTTCCCGGTTGCGGGATCATTCTTGATTCGGAGCGCATCCGCAGCGGGGCTAGGCTCGCATTTCCTTCGGGGGGTGCTCTTTGTTGATGACGTAGCGCATTCGCGGTGGTGATGAACGCGTTCTCCATATGAAGAGTTGAAATTTGTTTGATTGGTAGCGCATTCGCGGTGGAAGCTAGGCTCGTCATCCTTTTGAAGTGTTGCGCTCTTACAGCGCCCTACTTTTGTCCGAGGCGACAAAAGTAGGCAAAAACGCCTTTTTTGGGCTGTGATCCTGGACCCGAAGCCAAGAGCCTGTAGGCGGCTTTCGCTGCCCGAAACGACTGTCCACCCTGTGGACTCAATCGGGCTGCGCTTCGCCGCCCGAGACAGGCTCTAAGCTTCGGTTCCAATTGTCGGTCGTTGTAAGGGGCAATGGGGATGGTGTTTTTTTGTTGGATTAGGTTCTTCGGTTTTTCGGGACGGCAGCCTTCAGCATAGGTTTTGGGCGAGTGTTTTGTTCGTAGCGCATTCGCGGTGGAAGCTAGGCTCTATATCCTTTTGAAGTGTTGCGCTCATACAGCGCCCTACTTTTGTTCAAGGCGACAAAAGTAGGCAAAAACGCCTTTTTTGGGCTGTGATCCTGGCCCCGACGCCAAGAGCCTGTAGGCGGCTTTCGCTGCCCGAAACGATTGTCCACCTTGTGGACTCAATCGGGCCACGCTTCGCCGCCTGAGACAGGCTCTAGGCTTCGGGACCAATTGTTCGGCGTTGTAAGGGGTTGTGGGGATGGTTTGTTGAATTTGTTGGAGGGAGGGTGTGCGCGCATTCGCGGTGGTGATGAGTGCGTATCCCCTCCAGGGTGGGGTTGTTGTTTGATAAGGAGCGCATTCGCGGTGAGGGTTAGGCTCTATATCCTTTTGAAGTGTTGCGCTCTTGCAGCGCCCTACTTTTGTCCGAGGCGACAAAAGTAGGCAAAAACGCCTTTTTTGGGCTGTGATCCTGGAATCGGGACCAAGAGCCTGTAGCGCGGCTCCACTGCCCGGGAAAGAAAGTCCGTGAACGAACGCTTTCCGGGCCACGTTCCGCCGCGCACAACAGGCTCTAAGCCCCGCTTCCAATTGCCCATCGCTGTAAGATGCTTCAAAAACGACGTGGCGAGTTCGGACACAAAAAGCGGATTGCCTTTCGCATCCAGTGGAGCGCCTTGGATGCCAACGGCATCCAACAGCGGCTCTCGTCCCCGACCCCCTCCCGCAC